>JBJXFN010000068.1:0-10605 GCA_046155535.1 Burkholderiales bacterium | reverse complement strand
CGGTCGGCGCAATTCGCAAGCTTTTTGAAAAGACCGGATGGGAGGCGAGCGGAGTGGACCTGTATGAAATCAACGAAGCTTTTGCGGTGGTGACCATGGCGGCGATGAAGGAACACGGATTGCCGCACGAAAAGGTCAATGTCCACGGTGGAGCCTGCGCGCTCGGGCATCCGATCGGGGCCTCGGGTGCGCGCATCCTGGTCACACTGATCGGTGCCCTGAGAAAACACGCCTTGAAACGCGGCGTCGCGTCGCTGTGTATCGGTGGCGGCGAGGCGACTGCCATGGCAGTCGAATTACTGTAAAAGATAATCTGGACGCAAAGACGCGAAGGGCGCAAAGAACGCAAAGAAACACATACCCAAAGTTCGCATGGGAAAATGGAAACGGTTTTCTTTGCGAACTCTGAGCCCTTTGTGCCTTTGCGTGGGGCCGTTCTGGGGATTCGAGCTGCGTACCGGAGGCTGGCAAGGACCCTGAAGCCCTAAACCCTATTTGCCACAGAGGACGCAGAGAGCACAGAGAACAACGACGCGCAAAATCCCCGTTCTGAAATTCGTCGATTGTCGATTTGGTTTTCTCTGGGTTCTCCGTGGCTAATTTGTTTTTCAAGTTCGAAAAATTCAATGACAGTCATTCAAACCAAACTCAACCCGCGCTCCCCTGAATTCCAGACCGCTGCGCAAGCGATGGCCGCTCAGGTGGCGGACCTGCGTGCCAATATCGCCAAAGTGAACGAAGGCGGCGGGGCAGCCGCGCGCGAAAAACACGCAAGCCGCGGCAAGCTTCTGCCACGGGAACGGGTCCGCCGGCTGCTGGATGCAGGCTCTCCGTTTCTGGAACTCTCGCAAATGGCGGCCTGGAAAATGTACGACGGTCAGGTGCCTTCCGCCGGCATCATTACCGGGGTCGGCCGGGTCTCCGGGATCGAGTGTGTGATCGTGGCGAACGATGCCACCGTCAAAGGTGGCACGTATTTCCCGATGACGGTGAAAAAACACCTGCGTGCGCAGGAAATCGCCCGGCAGAATCATCTGCCGTGTATCTATTTGGTGGATTCCGGCGGCGCCAACCTGCCCAATCAGGACGATGTGTTTCCGGACCGCGAACACTTCGGCCGGATTTTCTACAACCAGGCCAACATGTCGGCGCTGGGCATCCCGCAGATCGCCTGCGTGATGGGTTCCTGCACCGCGGGAGGCGCGTACGTACCGGCGATGGCCGACGAGTCCATTATCGTCCGGAACCAGGGCACGATCTTCCTTGCGGGGCCACCGCTCCTGAAGGCCGCCACCGGCGAAATCGTCAGCGCGGAAGAACTGGGTGGCGCGGACGTACATGCGCGCGTTTCCGGCGTTGCAGATCATTATGCCCAGGACGATGCCCATGCTCTGGAACTTGTAAGGCGAATCGTTTCCAATCTGAATCGCCGCAAAAAAATCGACCTCGATTTGCGCGCGCCGCGCGAACCGCTTTACGAAGCGACCGAACTGCATGGGGTTATCCCGCCGGATGCGCGCAAGTCCTACGACGTCCGCGAAATCATCGCCCGCCTCGTCGATGCCAGCGAATTCGACGAGTTCAAGGCCCTCTATGGCACCACCCTGGTCTGCGGTTTCGCCCACCTCCACGGTTACCCGATCGGCATCCTGGCCAACAACGGGATCTTGTATTCGGAGTCTTCGTTGAAGGGCGCACACTTCATCGAGCTGTGCGCGCAGCGCGGCATTCCACTCGTGTTCTTGCAGAACATCACGGGCTTCATGGTCGGCAAGAAATACGAGGCCGGCGGCATCGCCCGCGACGGCGCCAAACTCGTGACCGCGGTGGCCTGCGCCAGAGTGCCCAAATTCACCGTCATCATCGGGGGGAGTTTTGGTGCCGGCAATTACGGCATGTGCGGCCGCGCCTACAGCCCGCGTTTCCTGTGGATGTGGCCGAACGCGCGCATTTCCGTCATGGGAGGCGAACAGGCTGCTGCAGTCCTTGCGACCGTGAAACGCGATGGCTTGGAAAAAGACGGCAAGGCCTGGAGCAAGGAAGACGAAGAAGCCTTCAAGAACCCGATCCGCGCCCAGTACGAAACCCAGGGCCACCCTTACTATGCCAGCGCCAGGCTATGGGACGATGGTGTGATCGATCCGGCTGACACGCGCATGGTGCTGGGATTGACGCTTTCGGCTTCGCTCAATGCGCCCATCGAAAAGACGCAGTTTGGCGTTTTCCGGATGTAACGCATGAGCATCAACCCAAACGATCATTCATTGGAATCCGTTTATGTCATCTCGGAACACAAAGATCTGCGAGAACAGGTCGCACGCTTCCTGGCCAGAGAGGTCGAGCCTTATGGCATGGCGTGGGAAGAACAGGGCTTCGTGCCGCGCGACGTTCTTCGCAAGATGGGTGAATTGGGGTTCTTCGGCATCCGCTACCCGGAGCAATATGGTGGCTCCGGAGCGGATGCGCTGACGTCTCTGGTATTTGCCGAGGCGCTTTCGCGTTGCACTTTTGGCGGCTTCATCGTGACGGCGCTGGTGCATACCGACATGGCATCTCCGCATCTAGTGAACGCCGGCTCCGGGGCGCAACTGGAAAAATACCTTCCGGGGATTATTCGTGGCGAGTGCATTACCGCGGTGGCGGTCACCGAGCCGGATGCAGGTTCAGACGTGGCTGGCATTCGCACCCGGGCCCGGCGCGAAGGCGATTTCTGGGTGCTGAACGGCGCCAAGATGTTCATCACAAACGGCGTGTACGCTGACTTGTATTTCGTCGCGGCACGAACCAATCCGGATGCGAAGGGTTCGCGCGGGATTTCGATGTTCATTGTCGAAAAAGGCACACCAGGATTCCGGGTGGGCCGGTCACTGAACAAAATGGGCTGGCTGTGCTCCGACACGGCCGAGCTGGTGTTCGAAGATTGCCGGATTCCTGCCGCCAACCTGCTGGGAGAAGAAAACGCCGGCTTTTATGCCGTCATGAAGAATTTCCAGACCGAGCGGATCGCCGCCGGGGCAATGGCGGTGGGCCACGCGCTCACCGCGTTGCGACTGACGATCGAGTACGTCAAGCAACGCAAAGCTTTCGGCGGCACATTGTTCGACAAACAAGTGATCCGGCAGCGGCTGGCGATGCTGGAGGCCAGAACCCATGCTGCGCGCCAGTTTCTTTACCATTGCGGCTGGCTGGTCACGCAGGGACGGGACTGCGTGCGAGAGGTGTCGATGCTCAAGGCGCTGACCGGGGAGCTTGCCAACGAAGTGATCTATGACTGCCAGCAGTTTCACGGCGGCATGGGGTACATGCGCGAGTCGGCGATCGAGCGCTTGGCGCGCGACGCGCGGGTGCTGACCATCGGCGGCGGCGCAACCGAGGTGATGCTCGAAGAAGTGGCGAAGCGATTCGCTCCCGACTAATTTTCTCCAGAAATCCAAAACATGAAATACGACACCCTCCGGGTAGAACTGGCGCACGGCGTGGCCAGAGTGATCATGAATCGCCCGGACGTCCACAACGCTTTCGATGATCGCTTGATCAGTGAACTCACGAGTGAACTCCGGCGGCTTGACCACGACCCCGAGGTTCGGGTGGTGGTGCTGGCGGCAAACGGCAAGAGTTTTTCCGCCGGAGCAGATCTGAACTGGATGAAGCGCATGGCCAGCTATTCGGAGGCTGACAATTTCCGGGATGCGTCTGCACTGGCCGGCCTGATGCGTACCTTGCGCGGCGTGCGAAAGCCAACACTCGCCCGTGTGCAGGGAGCGGCCTATGGGGGCGGTGTCGGTTTGGTGGCCTGCTGCGATATTGCCGTGGCGACGTCGGACGCGACGTTTTCGCTTTCCGAAGTCAGGCTGGGATTGATTCCGTCGGTGATCAGTCCTTATGTCATCGCGGCCATAGGTGAGAGAGCAGCCAGTCGTCTATTTCTGACCGCGGAACGGTTCGATGCGACCGAGGCAAAATTTTGCGGGCTGGTGCACGAAGTGACGCACGCCGACAAACTGGATGAAACATTGGGCAGACTGGTGGGCTATCTGCTGCAGGGCGGCCCACTGGCCCAGGCTGCCGCGAAACGACTGATTGCCGATGTGTCCCGGCAGCCGATCGACGAGGTCCTGACCGAAGAAACCGCACGGCGGATTGCCGCCATACGCGTCACGCCCGAAGGACAGGAGGGGCTGAGCGCTTTCCTGGAAAAACGGCCACCGTCCTGGGCGCATAAGAAATGAAATTTAAAAACATTTGTCACAGAGAGCACAGAGAAAATACGAACCACAAAATCGCTAGTCGCGACGCCGGGTTTCATTTGCTCTCGTTGTTTGGTTTTCCTCTGTGTTCTCTGTGTCCGGGCCTTTGAACGAAATGTTTGAAAAAATCCTCATCGCCAATCGTGGCGAAATCGCCTGCCGGGTTGCGCGCACGGCAAAACGCCTGGGTATACGTACGGTCGCCGTGTATTCGGAAGCGGACGCGGGTGCCTTGCACGTGCAGCAATGTGACGAAGCCTTTCTGATCGGAGCGCCACATCCGCGGGACTCCTATCTCCGCGCCGAGCGGATTCTGGAGGCGGCGACGAAAAGCGGAGCGCAGGCCATTCATCCGGGATATGGTTTCCTATCGGAGAACGCATCGTTTGCGCGCGCCTGCCAGCAGGCGGGGCGGGTGTTCATCGGTCCGCCCGCCGCCGCCATCGAGGCAATGGGTTCGAAGGCGGCAGCCAAGGCGTTAATGGAAAAAGCGCGGGTTCCCCTGGTGCCGGGTTATCACGGCGCGAACCAGGAAGCCTCCCGTCTGCGGGACGAAGCCGACCGCATCGGTTATCCGGTGCTGATCAAAGCCTCCGCCGGCGGCGGCGGCAAGGGAATGCGCATCGTCGGAAGTGCCGCCGAATTTTCCGTGGCGCTGGCGAGTGCGCAGCGCGAATCGGCCTCCTCGTTTGGCGATGACCGGGTGTTGATAGAGAAATACCTTGCCCGTCCCCGCCATATCGAAATCCAGGTATTTGCCGATTCGCATGGGCACTGTGTGTCTTTGTTCGAGCGGGATTGTTCGGTGCAACGGCGGCACCAGAAGATTCTGGAAGAAGCCCCGGCACCCGGTTTGGCCGAAGACCGACGACGGGAAATGAGTGCCGCGGCGATTGCCGCCGCCAAGGCGGTAGGTTATGTCGGAGCCGGCACTGTGGAGTTCATCGTCGACGAGAACGGGCGGTTTTTTTTCATGGAAATGAATACCCGGCTCCAGGTGGAACATCCCGTGACCGAAATGATCACCGGGCTGGACCTGGTGGAGTGGCAACTGCGCGTTGCGGCCGGAGAATCCCTGCCATTGACGCAAGAGCAGATCGCCATCCGGGGGCATGCGATCGAGGCGCGGATTTATGCAGAAGATCCGGTGCACGATTTTCTGCCCAAGGCGGGGCGCGTGGACCATCTGCGGCTACCGGCAGTTTCCGCGCATGTCCGCGTCGACAGCGGTGTGCAAGAGGGCGACGACGTGGGCGTGTTTTACGACCCGATGATCGCCAAGCTGATTGTCTGGGACAGGGATCGTTCGGCTGCATTGCGGCGGCTGCGCGCCGCCCTGGGCGAATATCAGATCACCGGACTGCCGACCAATATTGAACTCCTGAAAGCGATTGTTTCGCACACCGCCTTCGCGGAAGCCCATCGCGATCCCGGCTTGCTCGATACCGGCCTGATCGAACGTCATCGAGCAGAACTGTTCCCCCCGGCGAAGCCGGTGTCGGACGATGTTCTGGCCATCGCCGTGTTGAGCGAACTGCGGCGCATGGAAATGGACGCCGAAGCCTCGGCGTCCACAGCCGATCCGTATTCTCCCTGGAACTTGCGAAACGGCTGGCGGCCGGGGGCAGATCATTATCAGGAGTTTATTTTTCTTGACCGCGGCCAGCGGATACGGGTGGTCGCGCATTACCGTCGCGACGCTTATTTGCTTGCGCTGCCCGGCGCAAGCGTGCGGGCAAGCCTGGTGTCCGGAAACCCGGACCTGTTGACCTTGATCATTGAAGGCAGGAGCCTGCAGGCAAGTGTGGTGCGCCGACCGCTCGCGGTGACGGTGTTTTTTTCGGGAGGCAGCCACACGCTGCATCTCGAAACTTCCCGGTCTGTCGAGGAAGACGATGCTGGCGGCCATCTGGTTTCCCCGCTGCCCGGTGCCGTCCTCCAGGTGCCGGTTAAAAGTGGCGACACGGTGACCAAGGGCCAGACGCTCATGATCATCGAGGCGATGAAAATGGAACATGCGATTGTGGCGCCACACGCTGGGACAGTCAGCCGGATATACTTCGCGGCGGGAGAACAAGTCGGCGAAGGGGAGCAGCTTCTGGACTTCGAGGTTGCGGCAAAGACGTGAAATATCCGAAAAACGTAAAAATCGTGGAAGTGGGTCCGCGCGACGGCTTGCAGAACGAGCCGGAGGCGGTATCCGCCGAGATCAAGGTTCAGTTGATCGATTTGCTGACGGCCGCCGGTTTGCGGTCGGTGGAGGCCGGCAGCTTCGTCTCCCCGAAATGGGTGCCGCAAATGGCCGACACCGCCGAAGTGATGGCGCGGATTCGGCGCAAACCCGGTGTGTCCTACCCGGTGCTGGTCCCGAACCTCAAGGGCCTGGAATTGGCGATTGCGGCGCAAGTCACCGAGATCGCCGGATTTGCCGCCGCCACCGAAGCGTTTTCCCAGCGCAATACCAATTGCAGCATTGCCGAATCATTGGTCCGGCAAAACGAAGTCTGCCGCGCCGCACTCGATGCCGGGCTTCGCGTGCGGGGTTACATTTCGGTGGTGCTGGGTTGTCCCTATGAAGGCGAGGTCAATCCGGAAACGGTAGCCGATATCGCGCAGCGACTCTATGACATGGGTTGTTACGAAATTTCGCTGGGGGACACGATTGGCACCGGTACCCCTGCTCGCGCCCAGCGTCTGATCGAGGCCATCGCAAGCAAGCTTCCGGTGGAGAGACTGGCCGGCCATTTTCACGATACCTACGGACAGGCGCTCGCCAATATTCTCGCGGCCATGGAATTGGGCGTGACCACTTTCGACAGTTCAGTGGCCGGACTTGGGGGCTGCCCCTATGCAAAAGGGGCCACCGGAAACGTGGCCACCGAAGATGTTCTATATATGCTCGACGGACTTGGCATCACCACCGAGGTCAGCATGGAAGCCTTGCTGGACGCAGCGCAATTCATCTGTGGGCACCTCAAGCGGCCCTCGCAATCGCGAGCGGGCCGCGCGCTGCTCAAGAAGCGGGAAAAGGCTGCCGCTTAATGCGCCCGCGCGAGTCGCCGGCGTCTCCCTGCGTGAACGTCTGCCAGATTAACCCCGATACCGGGTTATGCCGGGGATGCCTGCGCAACCTCGAGGAAATTGCCTGCTGGCTGGAATATTCCGACGACAGCAAGCACGATGTTCTGCGGCGAATCGCGGAACGCAAGTTGACTTTCCCTGTTTCCAACCCTCTTGAAACCTGACGCTTACCCATGCCACTACCAACCCCTGCCAAGCGGGAATTGATTCATCTGCGCCGCGTCGAATGCAGCGGTTATCACCGCGAGGACGGACTCTGGGAGATCGAAGGCCACTTGGTGGATACCAAGACCAGCGACGTCACAAATCTCGATCGCGCCAACATTCCGGCTGGCGAGCCGATCCACGAAATGTGGCTGCGCCTGACGCTCACGCTTGATCTGAAGATTGTCGACGCGGAAGCCAGTACCGACTGGAGTCCGTATGAAATGTGCAGCGACATCACCCCCAACTTCAAGGTGCTCATCGGGGAGACCATCAAGTCGGGCTGGACCCAGCGGACCCGCGAGCTGCTGGGTGGAACGCGGGGTTGTACGCATCTGGTGGAATTGCTCGGCCCGATTGCCACCACCGCGTTTCAGACCATTTATGCCGCGCGCGTCCAGCGCGACAAAGCGGCGGGATTGCACAAGCGCCCGGCGCTGATTGATTCCTGCCACGCGTGGAGTTCCGGCAGCGACATGGTCCGCAAGCGCTACCCGGCGTTTTACTCCGGTGCTGCTAAACGGGATGCAGGGTGAGCACCGGCCGAGCAAAACCGCTGGCCGGCATCCGCGTGCTGGATCTCACGCGTTTGCTGCCCGGACCGGTGTGTACCCTGCACCTCGCGGACCTTGGCGCAGACGTGATCAAGATCGAGGACACTGGCGCCGGCGACTATGCCCGTGGTCTCGGCGTTCCGGCAGGCCAGGTCGCGCCGGTCTTTGCGGCAATTAATCGCAACAAGCGTGGCCTTCGGCTGGACCTCAAACAACGCGCCGGCGTGGAAGTTTTTCTCCAACTCGCGCGCACGGCCGATGTGGTGGTGGAAAGTTTCCGCCCCGGCGTGGTGGATCGTCTGGGTGTTGGTTATGAAGCCTGCAAGGCGGTGAATCCACGCATCGTGTATTGCGCGATCTCCGGTTATGGTCAGACGGGACCTTACCGGGATCTCGCCGGTCATGACGTGAATTATTGCGGCTATGCCGGCTTTATCGATCAGGTCGGGCCTGACGGCGGCGATCCGGTGATTCCAAACATTCAGGTGGCCGACATTCTGGGGGGCGCGGTGGTGCCCGCGATGGGCATTCTGGCAGCGCTCCTGGACGCACAGCGCAGCGGAGAAGGTCGTTATGTGGACGTCGCAATGACCGAAGGCGTGCTGGCGCACAATTACCAGGCGCTGGCGGCGATGACAGCCAGCGGAAAGGCGAATCCTCGCGGTGCGGATTTCTTGTCCGGACGTGAGCCCTGTTATGCGGTGTATCGCACCGCCGACGGACGTCACATGGCCGTGGGGGCGCTGGAGAAAAAATTCTGGGACCGGGTGTGTGAAGTACTGGAACGTCCGGACCTCAAGGGCGGCCACTGGGAAATCCGCAAACGCGATGCGGACTCGACAAAAAAAGAAGTCGCCGCGATTTTTGCGAGCCGCACGCTGGCGTATTGGGTGGAGAAGTTTGCATCCGAAGATTGCTGCGTAACCCCGGTCTTGCGGCTGGAGGAAAGTGTGGTCGATGCGCAACTGAACGCACGCAGGATGGTCGTGGAAGATCACAGCGTGATGCAATTTGCACCGCCGTTCAAAATGAGCGACTTCGAATTTGAAATTGACAAAAAGGCACCGGGGGCCGGTGCGCACACAGACGAAATCCTGAGGCAGGTTGGCTTGAGCCGGGGCGACATTGAGGCCCTGCGAGCGGCGAAGGTTATTTGAAAATTTGTCTCATCATGGCGACGGAAATCGCCCGGCAGGGGGCCTTGCCGAGGATCTTCCGGCCCCGAAACGACATTCCCCGGCAACAAACGCCAGACTCTGACGCCGGACCTGGAGTTAGTTAAGTTGTTGGTTGACTTCTGTTATCCCGAAGCATCGGTGAAACCCTGATCGGCAAGGTTTTTCCGCTTTCTCCCGCCCGGCCCCTGTCTGGGCACGCATAGTGCGTCAAAAATGACCTGTCCGGCGACGCCCCTGACCGCAGCGTCAGGTGTTTCGCCGAGTGAAATTCAAAAAAATACCTAAAACAAGAAAAACGAAGTCGGGTTTTCCATCGGGGGCAGTCGTCATGGGGTTTTCAAAGTTTGTTGCCTGGAAGGCATCGAGCCTTCGCATGCTGCTCATTGTCTCGCCGTTCCTGGTCATTGTTGTCGTCCTGGTTTCGATCGCGGTTGTCAGTTTCAATATTCTTTCGGCTGGCCGCGCATTCGTGGAGGGCGAAAGCCTGTGGTCGAAAAATCAAAAACAGGCGGTGTTTCATCTGATTCTTTTTGCAAAGTCCGGCAACGCTGGGGACTTTCAACGCTATCGTGAAGCGATGAAGGTGCCACTCGGATTCCGCAAGGCGAGACTGGAACTGATCAAACCAATTCCGAACGACGCGATCGTGATGGAGAGTTTCATCGAGGGCGGCACTCACCCCGATGATGTTACCGGTGTGCTCAAGTTGTTTCAGCGTTTTCGCAACGTGAGTTACATGGAGAACGTGCTCGACACCTGGGAATCAGGCGACAACTACATCGCCGAACTGGATGTGACGGCCGTGCGCCTTCACGCCATGTGGAGCGCAGGCGACCCCGATGCGTTTGCCATCAATGTGTTGTTGAATCACATCGTCCAGATCAACGAAACCTTGATCCCGTTGGAGAACCAGTTCTCCAACACGATGAGAGAGGCCGTCCGCTGGATCCAGACGATTCTGTATCTGGTGATTCTGACGGTCGCCGGGACACTGATTCCCATCGGGATCTCTCTGACACTGCGAATCGTTCGGCGGGTGGATCGGGCCGAGGAGGAGGTCAAGGCTCTCCGGCTGGGCCAGATGTATGCTGAAAAACTTGCTTTTCAGGCCAGTCATGATGGATTGACCGGACTGGTCAACCGCCCTGAGTTCGAGAGCCGGCTCGTGCGCGCGATCCAGAACGCACCGGTCGCGGGACGCCAGCATGCGGTGATGTTCCTGGACCTCGACCAATTCAAGATCGTCAATGACACCTGCGGCCATGCCGTCGGTGATCAACTGTTGCGGCAGGTCAGCTCCTTGCTAAAAAAGAGTCTGCGGGCCACCGATACCCTCTCGCG
>JBJXFN010000064.1:0-16659 GCA_046155535.1 Burkholderiales bacterium | reverse complement strand
CAACGGCGCGCCGCGGGTCAGGTTCGGCACCTGGCAATAAATACAACGCCAATTGCAGGCATTGTTGGTGTTCAGGTTCACACCAATCGAGACGCCGCCCGCGCGCCGGGAAACCACCGGATACACGTAGGTGAACCCTTCGTAAGTGCGATTGTGGTCGGCACTATGCAGTGGCACGATCGAACTGGAAGCCCGCCCACTCATGCCGGGCGGGCCAACCAATTTGCAGGAGAAGTCATTCTTATTTTTTCAATCAGCCGGTTAGGGCAACATTCTCGAAATCCACTCGCATCAGAGGAGGATCGACAGGCTGGCAAAAGTCTGCGGAAATAAGAAACCGGCACCAGAAATCTGGCCGTCTCCGCCAATTTCATGAAAATCATGGGCAAAGAACCGGGTTTTAGTGCTGGACGCCACCCTCAGAGTGCGGCCATTATCGCCCCCCCGGACCTTTGTGCCACAAAGTCTGCAGGCCGGCAAAGCTCCCCAATCTATTTGAAAAGGATATTCAGATGAAAATTCTCCAACCCGCTCTTGTCCTGCTCGGTGCGCTGGCTTTTGGCGGTGGTATCGCCCTGGCCGGTGACGCGGTCCAGGCAATCAAGGTAAATACAGGCAACGCCTCCGCAGGGGATGGCAATAACATCCAGTTAAAAGGCAGCCCGATGCCGCTGCGCGGGAACGCAATCAAGGTCGGCGAGCCGCTGCCGGCAGCAATGGTCACGGCAGGAAATCTGGCGGCCGTCGATATTGCCAAGGGCAATGGCAAAGTTCGCATCATCAGTGTTGTGCCCTCCGTCGACACGCCGACTTGCGAAGCGCAGACGCACGAATTGAGCGAAAAAGACCGGAAACTGGCCGAGCAAGTGGACATGATCACCATCAGCATGGATCTGCCTTTCGCACAACAGCGTTTTGCCAAGGAAGCAAAAATCAAGAATGTCACCTTTTACTCCGACTACAAGACCGGAGAATTCGGGATGAACAATGGCCTGCTGATCGATCCCCTGCATCTGCTGGCGCGCGCCGTCATCGTGACCGACCAAAACGATGTCGTGCGTTACCTGCAAGTTGTCCCGGAAGTGACTGAATTGCCGGACATGCCGGCGGCAATGAAATTCGCAAAAACCCTGCTCTAATCATCCCTGTCGTCAACAAGGCCCTGCTAATCGCAGGGCCTTTTTCATTCGAATACCAAGGGGTGCCTCCCCGGGGAGGTTTGTATTGGCGGAAGGGGTGGGATTCGAACCCACGAGAGACCTGCGCCTCTGCCGGTTTTCAAGACCGGTGCATTTAACCACTCTGCCACCCTTCCGAATTCCACGGTGCGAACCTGCCGGTTTTAGCTTCGGCCAACCTGAAGGTTAGCCTGCGCTAGCGCCAGCTTCGCGGGCGCCTAGATCGGTACAATTAACCGTTGTTCTCCCACACTATTCCGTATCGGGCTGGCGCCAGGTGCTGACTTGGCCCTGGCTGCCTCAAAACTAGCCTGGGCGCCCCGCCCCCCCCCGACCGGCGCAGATATTACGCGCTTGCGCAACAGCAGCCAAATTCGCCTTGAAACTTTATCACCTGTTCAGTAGTCTTATGGTTTGTCTTTTCCCTCTTGAGGAGTCTTGAACCCTATGCAACCCGAAATCCAGTACGGCGCACAATCCGGCCAGTTGGCCCTGGGCCAGCACAAGGTGTTGCGCAACACTTACCTGTTGCTGTCCTTAACGATGGTGCCTACGGTCATTGGCGCCCTGGTTGGCATGGCGACGGGCGGCATCATCATGCAGCATCCGATCATCGGCTCCTTGCTGATGATTGGCGTTGTGATTGGCTTGCAGTTTGCCATCGCCGCCAACCGCAATTCCGGACTCGGCGTCGTTCTGTTGCTTGGCATGACCTTCGTTCTGGGATGGTGGCTGGGTCCGTTGCTCAATGTGGCGTTGTCGTTACGCAATGGACCGCAACTGATTGGCATGGCAGCGGCCGGTACCGGCGGCATCCTGCTGGTAATGAGCACCATCGCAACCACCACGAAGAAAGATTTCAGCTTCATGGGGAAATTCCTGTTCGTGGGCATGATCGTGCTGTTGCTGGCAGCCGTCGCAAACATGTTCTTTCAGATTCCGGCTCTGGCATTGACCATCTCGGCGCTGGTGATCGTGGTGTTCTCCTTGTTCCTGCTCCACGATGTGAGCCGGATCGTGAACGGCGGAGAAACCAACTACGTCATGGCGGCCACCGGCGTGTACATGAGTCTTTTCAACATTTTCTCCAGTCTGTTGCACATGCTGATGGCACTGACAGGCGAACGCGAATAGGCAGCGGACATCAGTCGAAAAAAAGCGGCGCAAGCCGCTTTTTTTTCGCCTGTCGGAGCACCATTTTAGCGTTCGAACAGCGCAATGGACTCCACGTGGGAAGTATGGGGAAACATGTTGATGACGCCAGCCGCAGCCAGTCGGTAACCCCCATGGTGCACAAGGATCTCGGCGTCGCGCGCGAGTGTTGCCGGATTGCAGGAGACATAGACGATCCGTTGCGGCGGGGAATTGAGCAAAGCCTTGACCAGGGCAACTGCGCCATCCCGGGGCGGGTCAATCAGAATGCGGTCGAAGTGCCCCAATCCCTGCCAGTCCGATTCCTGAATCTCGAACAAATCCTGATTCAGAAATCGACAATGATCCTCTAGCGCATTGCGTTTGGCATTCTCCATTGCCCGCCGCGCCAATGCCGGATTACCCTCCACGCCCGTGACCCGCGCGCCGGACCTGGCGATCGCCAGCGAAAAATTTCCCAGTCCGCAAAAAAAGTCCGCCACAATTTCTCCCGGCCGGGGTTCCAGCAATTGCATCGCCCGACGCACCAGAATCTGGTTGATATCCGGATTCACCTGGGTAAAGTCGGCGGGCAAAAATGGAAATTCCAATCCGAACTCGGAAAGATGATATTGCAGCGGCGGCGCCTCTTGCGGCCAGAGACGGGCGACGGAAGCGGGTCCTTCGGGCTGGAGAAATATCTGCACGCCATGCGCGTCCGCAAAATGCCGGATGCGCTCCAGATCCGCGCTTTGCGGGGGCTCCAGCACCCGGAGGCAGAACACCACCGCGCCATCCCCCATCGCCAGTTCGACCTGTGGCAGTCGGTCCCGGATCGATAACGCGCCAATCAATTCCCGAAGCGGGACCAGTAAGGCTGAAATTTTCGGAGGCAGAATTTCACAACGTCGCATGTCCGCCACAAAGCTGCTCTTGCGTTCGTGAAATCCGACCAGCATGGTATTTTTCTTCTGGACAAAACGCGCGGAGAGCCTTGCACGGTGGCGGTATCCCCAACTTGGTCCGTGAATGGCCGGAAGAATCTGGTCTGGCCGGACTTTCCCGATGCGCTCAAGGTTGTCCTCCAGCACTCTTTGCTTGACTGCCACCTGCGCGCGGGCATCCAGGTGTTGCATGCTGCATCCGCCGCAAACACCGAAGGCAGCACATTTGGGCAGAACGCGGGCCGCGGAGGATTGCAATATCCGGCCGACGGTCGCGAGTTCGAAATTGGCCTTGCGCCGATAGCTGGTGAATTCCACGTGCTCGCCGGTCAATGCGCCTTCCACAAAAACGACTTTGCCGTGTTGATGTCCCACCCCCCTGCCCTCTTGATCGATGGACTCGATCCGGAGCAGGGGTGTCCCCCGCTCAGCCATTTTCTTTGCGTGGCCAGGCAGACAGAAATTCCTTCCAGTGACCACCATCCGTGTTCGACAAGGTGGTCCGCACCAAATCCAGTTCCTTTTGGTATTGGCCGGCATCATAGTGCCCACGCAATTTCTGAAATTTCAGGAACACGAGATAAGTGTTGGCCACGTCGGTTTCACAGTAATTGCGAATTTCGCCGATTCTCCCGGCCTGATAGGCATCCCAAACCTTCGACCCATCCAACCCCAGTTTGCCGGGAAGACCGAGCAGTTGCGCCATCTGGTCAAGCGGGGCATTGCCGCGCCCCTGATACATGGCAAGCACGTCCATCAGATCCAGATGGCGAAAATGATAGCGGCTGATATAGTTGTTCCACTTGAATTCCCTGTCGTCTTCGCCCGTTTCCCAGAAACGCGTCGCTCGAACCTCGTGGATCAGCGCGCGATAGTTCAGCACCGGGAGATCAAATCCGCTGCCATTCCAGGAAACCATTTGGGGCGTGTACTTCTCGATGCCATCGTAGAAACGCTGCAACAAATCCCGCTCTGGTTCGTCTGCCTGACCAAGAGACCAGATCCGAAAACTCTCCCTGTCACGCAGGGCACAGGAAATGGCCACCACCCTGTGCAGATGCAGGGGCAGAAAATCGTTGCCGGTGACAGCGCGGCGCCGCTCGAACGCGGCCTGTGCCACCTGTGCGTCGCTCAAGCCGGCGTCCGCGGGATACAGGACTCGCAGGCCGGCGACATCCGGCACTGTCTCGATGTCAAAAACCAGAATGGGCGTCAAATTTTTCTCGCAGGCAGCAGTAAGAGCCAGAAGTTTGGCAGTGCCGGGACACCGCCAGACTCCTGGAGCATACCGGAAACCAGCATAGTGTCGACCTCCCGAAAAGCGTTCGGGCACGCGTTGCGCAACGGGAGTGTCGTCAGGTCAACTGCTGCGATACCCCGCGATTCGCGCTCCGACAACCAATGATAGACTGTGACCGAGTTGCTCTCTGCGGAGACAAGAGGAAAAATTGAGCACATCCCCCCCGAATCCGGACATGGAATCTGTCCAGACACGTCCCCACAATGTTTCCCACCCAAAGGTGAAAAAGTGGGTTGACGATGTCATCAAATTGACAAACCCCGCCCGCGTCCATTGGTGCGACGGCTCCAAGAACGAATACGACCAGTTATGCGCGGAACTGGTTGCGGCGGGAACATTGCGAAAACTGAATCCTGCACTACGCCCGGACAGTTATCTCGCACTGTCCGATCCCTCCGACGTTGCAAGAGTGGAAGACCGAACCTTCATTTGCAGTCCCGAGCGCGACGCGGCGGGCCCCACCAACAACTGGATGGCGCCGGCAGAAATGAAGAAAACCCTGCAAGGTCTGTTTGCGGGCTGCATGCGGGGTCGTACGCTCTATGTTGTTCCCTTCTCGATGGGGCCGCTGGGCTCGCCGATTTCCCATATTGGCATTCAGATCACGGATTCTGCCTACGTTGCGGTGAGTATGCGTGTCATGACACGTATGGGGGCTCCTGTTCTGAAAACACTTGGGCAGGACGGAAAATTTGTCCCTTGCCTGCATTCCGTTGGCGCGCCTCTGGCGCCCGGACAGTCTGATGTTCCCTGGCCATGCAACAAGGAGCACAAGTACATCGCCCACTTCCCCGAGGAAAACGCGATCTGGTCGTATGGCAGCGGTTACGGCGGCAACGCGCTGCTGGGCAAAAAATGCTTCGCGCTGCGCATAGCATCCAACATGGGCCGCCAACAGGGTTGGCTCGCGGAACACATGCTGATCCTGGGCGTGGAATCTCCGGCCGGAGAGAAGACTTATGTCGCCGCAGCGTTTCCGAGTGCCTGCGGCAAAACCAACTTTGCCATGATGATTCCGCCCGCCGCCTTCAAGGGCTGGAAAGTCACCACCGTAGGCGACGACATCGCCTGGATCAAGCCCGGCCCGGACGGAAAACTGCGCGCCATCAATCCAGAATTTGGCTTTTTCGGCGTTGCGCCGGGCACTTCGGAACGCTCCAATCCCAACGCCATGGCGACGTTGCGTCGCAACTGCATTTTCACCAATGTTGCACTGACCCCGGAGGGCGACGTGTGGTGGGAAGGCATGACCGATACGCCGCCAGCGCAACTCACGGACTGGCAGGGAAAGGCGTGGACTCCTGACTGCGGCCGCAAGGCGGCACACCCCAATGCGCGCTTTACGGTTCCCGCCTCACAGTGTCCGTCCATGGATGCCGATTGGGAAAACCCGCAGGGCGTGCCGATTTCCGCATTCATTTTCGGCGGGCGGCGCAGCGATACGATTCCACTGGTTGCCGAAAGTTTCAACTGGAACGACGGCGTCTATATGGCGGCCACCCTGGGCTCTGAGACCACGGCAGCGGCGACCGCAAAGTTGGGAGAAGTCCGACGGGATCCGATGGCCATGTTGCCCTTCTGCGGTTATCACATGGGGCAATACGTTGCACACTGGCTTCAAATGGGGCACACACTCAAAGACCCGCCAAGGATTTTTGGCGTCAACTGGTTCCGGCAGGACTCAGAGGGAAAATTTCTATGGCCCGGATACGGTGAAAACATGCGGGTGCTGAAGTGGATCGTGGATCGGTGTCATCGGCGCGCAAACGGCACCGAAAGCATGCTGGGCTGGATGCCCCGCCTGAGCGATCTGGAACTGCAGGGGTTGAACGTGTCACCACAGCAATTTCAGGAATTAATGACAGTGGATCGCGGCGACTGGGACCGTGAACTGGCTTTTCACGACGAATTATTTCGCAAACTGCAGGACCAGCTTCCCAAGGAATTGGCGGGACGTCGCGCCCGCCTGATGGAACACCTTGCGCGAGCTCCGGCACGCTGGACCATTCCCGGATAGCCCTGGGTGAAGCCCCGGCAGGTGAAAAGGTCTCCTTACCCTGCGGGAAATACCCCGGTGGACAGGTAGCGATCACCGCGGTCGCAAGCGATCGTCACAATCGTGGCATTGCGGACTTTCTCTGAAAGACGCAATGCCGCCCACATTGCCCCTCCTGAGGAGATGCCGGCAAAAATTCCCTCCTCCTCTGCCAGTCTGCGTGTTGTGGATTCGGCATCGGCCTGATCCACTTCAATGATGCTGTCCACACGCGACCGGTCGAAAATTTTCGGCAGGTACGCTTCCGGCCATTTGCGGATGCCGGGAATCTGCGACCCCTCGGTTGGCTGGCAGCCGATAATCTGGATGGCAGGATTCTTCTCCTTCAGGAAACGCGAGCATCCCATGATGGTTCCGGTGGTGCCCATGCTGCTGACAAAATGCGTGATCCGGCCGTGGGTGTCGCGCCAGATTTCCGGCCCGGTCCCTTCGTAATGGGACAGCGGATTGTCCGGATTGGCAAATTGATCAAGGATCAGGCCCTCGCCGCGCGCCTGCATCTGTTCTGCAATATCACGCGCCTTTTCCATTCCTCCCTCTTTGGGCGTCAGCACAAATCTGGCGCCAAACGCCGCCATGCTCTGGCGGCGCTCGATGGAAAGATGCTCCGGCATCACCAGGACCATGCGGTAACCGCGCATTGCCGCCACCATGGCCAGCGCAATACCGGTATTGCCACTGGTGGCCTCGATCAGCGTGTCGCCAGGCTTGATGTCCCCGCGTTGTTCCGCACGCCGGATCATGGACAGCGCGGGCCTGTCCTTGACCGAGCCGGCAGGATTGTTTCCCTCGAGTTTGGCAAAAATCAGGTTGCCAGTATTGCCAGGCATGCGCTTCAGGCGCACCAGAGGCGTCTTGCCGACAAAATCGTCAAGCGTTTTCCAGGGATCTGCGGAATTGCGATCCATTTTCGGTCTATGCGGCCGGCACAGCCGTCTGCCCCAGTAGCCAGGCCACATAACGGTCAACGCCGGCCTGCACGTTCAGAAACGGGGTGATGTAACCAATGCGGCGCAACAGGCCGAGGTCAGCCTGCGTGAAACTTTGATAGTTCTCCCGGAGCCCTTGCGGAAACGGGACATACCGGATCAAGCCCTGTTTTCGCAAATCCTGCTCTGCCAACGCCGGCTTGCCTTCCGATTTGCGCAGTGCGTTGACGGTCGCCGTTGCCACGTCATTGAATGTCTGCGAAGCGCCGGTACCGCAGTTGAAGATCCCTGACTTGTCGGGGTTATCGAGGAAGTACAGGTTGACATTCACCACATCGTCCACCGAAACGAAGTCGCGTTTTTGCTCGCCATCGGCATAGCCCGCACTGCCTTCGAACAACTGCACGCAGCCGTCCTGCCGATACTGTCGGTAGCAATGATAGGCGACGGAAGACATCCGGCCCTTGTGTTGTTCGCGCGGACCGTAAACATTGAAATACCGCAATCCCACCACCTGGGCGGACTGATCCTCCGCGCGTCTGCGCACGACCCGATCGAACAACAGTTTCGAATATCCATAGATGTTCAAGGGACTCTCGAATTCCGGGTCCTCGCGATAGCGGGGTCCGCTCCCGTACACTGCGGCCGAAGATGCGTAGATAAAAGGCACTTCGGTTTCCTGGCAGAAGGCCAGCAGATCCATGGAGTACCGATAATTGTTCTCCATCATGTAGCGGCCGTCGGTCTCCATCGTGTCCGCGCAGGCTCCCTGATGCAGAACCGCAACGATTTCATCATCGAAGGAACCGGCGCCGATGGCCGCCCGAAACTGCTCCTTGTCGAGAAAGTCGGCGATCTCGCAATCGACCAGGTTTCGGAATTTTTCAGCGCGCGCAAGATTGTCCACCGCGAGCACGTTTGTCTCGCCGCGTCTGTTCAGCGCCTTGACCAGATTGGAGCCGACAAATCCTGCTGCACCGGTGACTACGATATATTTTTCGGATGCCATGATTTCAGGAGAACAACTCTTCAGGTTGCACGACTGCAGTGCCCAGTTTTCCTACCACGATCCCGGCTGCGCGGTTTGCGTAACGCACAGCTTCCGTAAAATCCGCCCCGGCCGCAAGCATCACGCCCAGAATGGCAATGACCGTATCTCCTGCCCCGCTCACGTCGAAAACTTCCTGCGCGACCGTGCCAACATGATAACGATCGGATTGCCGATACAAGGTCATGCCCTCCTCGCTGCGGGTCACCAACAACGCATCAAGAAGCAATTCAGCCCGCAGCTTCTGCGCCCGCGCGGTTAAGTCCTCTTCGCTCTTCCAACGTCCCGCCACTTCGCGAAACTCCGCACGATTGGGCGTGATGGCCGTCGCGCCCCGATAGCGGGAATAGTCATCTCCCTTGGGGTCCACCAGCACCGGCTTGCCCGCCGCGCGCGCCAGGGTGATCATCCGTTCGACATGCTTCAACCCCCCTTTGCCGTAGTCGGAAAGTATCACCAGATCCGTCATGGGCAAACAGGATTCAAAGTCCGCAAGCTTGGACATGAGCACTTCGTGGGCCGGTTCGGACTCGAAATCGACGCGCAGCAGTTGTTGCTGCCGGCCGATGACGCGCAGCTTGATGGTGGTTGACAGGGCGGCGTCCGGATGCAGTTGCGCTGCAATACCGTGGCTTTCGAGCAGGCTCTGAATGCAACGCCCGGCTTCGTCCTGACCGACCACCGACAACAAGCGCGCCTGCGCGCCTGTCGAAGCGACGTTTCTCGCCACGTTTGCCGCTCCTCCGAGTCTTTCTTCGGTACGGCCGATTTTGACCACGGGAACCGGTGCTTCCGGAGAGATCCTGCTGACATCTCCGAACCAGTAGCGATCGAGCATCACATCGCCCACGACCAGCACGCGCGCGCCGGACAAATCCCAGGTTTTCATCGGGTCAGGGTCTTCCTATCGACAGGTACTCGATTCCCATGTCTTTCATGGCAGCAGGGTCGTACAGGTTGCGTCCATCCAACACCACAGGCGACTTGAGCCGCCGTTTCAAGTCCTCGAAATCCGGGCTGCGGAATTCCTTCCATTCGGTGACGATCACCAGCGCATCGGCCCCATCCAGGGCGGCAGTCGGAGAGGGGGCAAATACCACCGCGGACTCCTTGGCATACACGTGTTTCGCTTCCGGCATGGCTACCGGATCATAGACTGTCACCCGGGCACCTCGGGACAAAAGGCCATTGATGATGACCCGGCTGGGCGCTTCGCGCATATCATCGGTATTGGGCTTGAACGACAAACCCCAGATGGCGAAATTTTTTCCATCCAGTTGCTCGCCAAAACGCTTTCGCACCTTTTCCAGAATACGTTGCTTCTGGTTCCGATTGACCTTCTCGACAGAATCTACGATGGTCAGCGGCATGCCGTATTCTCCTGCCGTGTGCTGCAGTGCCTGGATATCCTTCGGGAAGCAGGAGCCTCCGTAGCCCACCCCGGCATACAGAAAGTGGTACCCGATACGCTGGTCGGACCCAATGCCGTGGCGAACGGCTTCGATATTCGCCCCGACTTTTTCCGCCAGATTGGCCAACTCATTCATGAAAGAAATCCGGGTGGCCAACATGGCATTGGCGGCGTATTTCGTCAGCTCCGCGGAACGCGGATCCATCACCAGAATCCGATCGTGATTGCGCAGAATGGGCGCATATAGCTGGCGCATGACCTGAGTGGCCTTTTCATCCGAACTGCCGATCACGATTCGGTCCGGGCGCATGAAATCCGCGATAGCAGCACCTTCCTTCAAGAACTCGGGATTGGAAACCACGCCAAACGGGATATCGATACCGCGTTTACGGATTTCTTCCGCAACGACTGCACGAACACGATCTGCGGTTCCCACCGGTACGGTCGACTTGTCGACGATGACTTTGTATCCCTTCATTTTCTGGCCGATGCTGCGGGCGGCCGCCAGCACATATTTCAGGTCGGCGGAACCGTCCTGGTCAGAAGGTGTGCCCACCGCAATGAATTGCACCGTACCGTGGTCCACGCTTTCTTCGACATTTGTGGTGAACCTCAGGCGCCCCGCGGCCACGTTTTGCTGAACCAATCCCTCCAGGCCCGGCTCGTAGATGGGAATACCGCCGCTCTGGAGCGTGGCAATTTTCTTTTGGTCCAGATCCAGGCATACCACGTCATTGCCCAAATCTGCGAAACACGCGCCGGAGACCAGTCCAACGTAGCCACTGCCGATGATCGAGATTTTCATGTCGTTCCGGTCGATTGAGAAATTTGCCTGCCTATTTCGCGCAGCACGGTCACGGGATCTGCCGCGCCCGTCACCGGGCGTCCAATGACCAGGTGCGTGGCGCCCGCTTCCATCGCGCGCATTGGCGTCATCACCCGTTTCTGATCATCGGCCGTGTTCTCCAGCAACCGAATGCCGGGCGTGATGCGCCAGAAGTCCGTCCCACAATGCGATTTCACTTCGGCGGCTTCCAGCGCGGAACATACCACTCCGTCCAGTCCGCAGGAATTTGCCAACTCCGCCAGGCGAATCACGTGCTCCATGGGTTGCGCATCAATACCCACCTCCACCAGGTCTTTCCCCGCCATGCTGGTCAGCACCGTGACCGCGACCAGGCGCGGCCGCTGGGGCAGGCCGACAAGCGACTCGCGCGCGGCTTGCATCATGTTTCGTCCTCCCGAGGCATGGACATTCATCATCCATACCCCAAGGTTGGCGGCCGCTCTGCAGGCACCGGCAACCGTGTGGGGAATGTCGTGAAACTTCAGGTCCAGAAAAACCTCGAATCCGCGTCTCGCAAGATTCTCAACCAATGCCGGACCGGCAGCGGTAAATAACTCCTTGCCCACCTTGAGACGACACGACTCCGGAGGCAATCGATTCACCAGGGCCAGCGCCAGTGCCTGCTGCGGATAATCCAGCGCGACGATGATCGGGGGGATCAATGCACGACCTCCCGCTCCTCCGTTCGCCGCGGCTGGTAGGTCTCCCATCCATTGCAAGCCGGGCAATGCCAGTAAAACTGCCTTGCCTTGAAACCGCAAGTTTCGCAGCGGTACAACGCCAGGCTGCGGGTATGTTGATGGACCAGATTCTTGATCAATTGGAGGTCCTGACGCCGCTCGATGGGAGCCTGCATCAACTGGGCCTCCAGTAACTTGTCCAAACCGAGAAGTGTCGGATTACGGGCCAATTCGTCGCGCAGCAATTGATAGGCTTGCTGGACGCCCTGGCGGGCACTTTCCCCCTGAAAAATGACATTGAGCAAATCCAGCGAAGGATAACTCGCGAGATACCCCCTGAGCAATTGCAGACCCTCATCTTCACGGCCCATCCCACGCATGGCCAGCAGCAATTTCTCTGCGACCAGCGTCAGATATTCCGGCCCCTGGCTTTCAATGCCTTTCCAGAACTCCACTGCTCTCTCCGGCTGCCCCCGCGCCAGGGCAACATCTCCCAGCAATATATTGGCGCGCGCGCATTTTCGATTGGTGACCAGCGCTTCGCCCAGAAATCCCTCAGCGGCGTCCCAGCGCGAATGGGTGATTTCTGCGGCCGCCAGCTCGCAGTAAAAATTTGCGATATCCCGGGCGCTGGAATCGCCGGTCACAGCGTCCATTCGACGAGAGGCGGCAATCGCCTTGTGCCAGTCTTTTTCCTGCTCGTAAATTTCCAACAGAAACTTCAGGGCCCGCTGTTCGTAGGGCGTGCCCTGCAGTTTGCCAAACATCTCCTCAGCGCGATCCAGTAGGCCCGCTTTGAGATAGTCCTGCGCGAGCTCGAACAGCGCCAGAATTCGTTGATCGGAAGCCAGGTCCTGACGATTGAGCAGATTCTCGTGCATGCGAATGGCACGTTCGACTTCCCCTCGCCGCCGGAACAGACTGCCCAGTGCAAAATGCAACTCGGCGGTATGCGGGTCCACTTTGACCACTTCGATGAACGCCTCGATTGCCTTGTCAGGCTGCTCGTTCAAGAGAAAATTCAGCCCCTTGAAGTAGGACAGCGGCAAGGTGCGGGATTCGGTGAGCAACTGTTTGATATCCACACGGGCGGCCAGCCAGCCCAGTCCGAAGAACAGCGGAAATCCCAGTAACCACCAGAATTCAAATTCCATGGTCAGTCCGCCCCGAGCCTGCCGTCCGATGCCGGCATCAGGCTAGCCCGCGTCACTGGTCGCATCCCTCACACCGCGAGCGTCTTTGCGAAGACTGAGGATTTCCCGGCGCTGACGATTCCGGGATGGCATGCCGACCGCAATGCCCGTTGCCACGCCGGCAACAAACACCAGCAGAAGAAGAACCGCCAGCGGCAATTCCAGATTCGCGATCCCATAGAAACGCAGGGTGACCGGGTCGGAGTTTTTCAGGGCAAACGCAAACAGCACCAGAAACACCAGGATTCGCAGCGGCCAGACCAGAAATTTCATGGGATGTTCGCCATCACAAAAGATCAATTGGGATTCATCGTCCGCCAACAAAAAGGCGGCACGATCTCACGATGGTGCCGCCAAGCGAAATTTCGAAGCTTCAATGCGCTTTCGGTTACTGAACCTTGAAGTCAACGCGCTCGCGCAATTCCTTGCCCGCTTTAAAGTGCGGAACGTACTTTGCGGGCACGTGCACTTTGTCACCGGATTTGGGATTGCGCCCGACCCGCGGCGGTCGGTAATTCAATCCAAAGCTGCCAAAGCCGCGAATTTCGATGCGATGTCCCTGTGCCAGGCTTTTCCCCATGGCATCCAGAATCATCTTGACCGCCAATTCGGCATCGCTTGCAACCAGCTGGGGAAAATGTGCAGCCAGCTTGGCTATCAACTCGGACTTTGTCATGACACGCCCTATTGCGCAGAGCTCTTGTTATCCAGCTTTGCCTTGAGCAAAGCGCCCAGATTCGTCGTTCCGGCATTGGCCGCGCTTTCGACCGAGTGCTTCTGGATCGCATCGGACTCGTCCGCCGCGTCTTTTGCCTTGACCGACAAATTGATGTTGCGATTCTTGCGGTCCACATTGATGATCATCGCACTGACCTTGTCACCTTCCTTGAGGTGTGTGCGAATGTCCTCCACCCGGTCGCGCGCCACTTCCGAAGCCCGCAAATATCCTTCGACATCGACGTCGAGTTGAATCACCGCCCCCTTCGGGTCGATGGACTTGACTACGCCTTCGACAACCGCGCCCTTGTCATGGACAGAGACGAAATTGTTGAACGGATCGCCCTCCAGCTGTTTGATACCCAGGGAAATGCGCTCCCGTTCGACATCGATGGACACGACCATCGCCTCGAGTTCGTCGCCCTTCTTGTAGTTGCGCACAGCTTCCTCTCCCGGCACGCTCCAGGACAGGTCGGACAAATGCACCAAGCCGTCGATGCCTCCGGCGAGTCCGATGAAAATACCGAAATCGGTGATCGACTTGATCTGTCCACGAACCTTGTCGCCTTTCTTCGCATTGGACGAGAATTCCTCCCAGGGGTTGGGCTTGCACTGCTTCATGCCCAGGGAAATGCGGCGCCGATCCTCGTCGATCTCCAGGATCATCACTTCGACCTCATCACCAAGCTGCACGACCCGGGAAGGGTGAACGTTCTTGTTGGTCCAATCCATTTCAGATACATGTACCAGACCTTCGATGCCTTGTTCGATTTCAACAAATGCGCCGTAGTCCGTGAGATTCGACACCTTGCCGAACAGTCGCGTACCCGTGGGATAACGGCGTGACAGACCCACCCAGGGGTCTTCACCGAGTTGCTTCAGGCCCAGAGAAACGCGATTTTTTTCCTGGTCGAACTTGAGAATTTTTGCGGTGACTTCATCGCCGACATTGAGCACTTCCGACGGGTGTTTGACGCGTCGCCACGCAAGATCTGTAATGTGCAGAAGACCGTCGATGCCACCGAGATCGACAAACGCACCGTAGTCCGTGATGTTTTTGACCACGCCCTTGACCACAGCACCCTCCTGCAGACTGGACAGCAGTGCCTCGCGCTCTGCCCCCTGCGTTTGCTCCAGCACGGCACGCCGCGAGACCACCACGTTGTTTCTTTTGCGATCCAGCTTGATGACTTTGAATTCGAGTTGTTTGCCCTCGTAAGGGTTGGTGTCCTTGACCGGACGGATATCCACCAGAGAGCCGGGAAGAAATGCGCGGATTCCGTTCACCATGACCGTCAGTCCGCCCTTGACCTTGCCATTCACCAGGCCCTGCACCAGAGTCCCCGCCTCCATTGCCTTTTCCAGATCGTGCCACGCCGCCAGGCGCTTGGCTTTCTCTCTGGACAGCCGGGTTTCACCGTAACCGTCCTCAAGCATTTCGATGGCAACCGTGACGTAATCGCCTGGCTTGACATCGACTTCACCCCTGTCGTTCTTGAATTCCTCGGCTGCGATGAAGCTTTCCGACTTGAGTCCTGCATTCACCACAACGAAATTCTGGTCCACGCGAACAACTTCTGCGGTGATTACCTCACCGGCGCGCATTTCCTGACGGGCAAGGCTTTCTTCGAACAGAGCCGCAAAGTTTTCCGGGACGATGGAGGTTGCGGATTGAGAGGCTGTCTTCATAAGAGCGATTTGATCCTGCAAGTGCCGTTGCAACAACGGTTGGGTTGGTAAAACCACCCCGCACGGAACACTCTTCCTTCGACCTCATGATTTAGGCCGTCAGAAACAGTATTCGATTCATCGGGATGGAGCCTGGCGCCGGACAGATTCGAACCACTGAACCACTTGGGACACGCTTTCTTCTATGGAAAGTCCCGTGGTTTCAAGAAGCTGCGCATCGGCGCTTTTTTGCAAAGGCGCCAGGGAGCGTTCGCTGTCGCGACGGTCACGTAGCGCAATATCCTGCAAAAGGTCGGTCAGGTTAGCATCGAAACCTTTTTCTTTCAACTGTTTATAACGCCGTCGTGCACGTTCTTCCACAGATGCCGTCAGGAAGACCTTCAGAAAGGCGTCAGGAAAGACCACGGACCCCATGTCTCGGCCCTCGGCCACCAATCCGGGTTTTCTGCAATTTGAACGTTGAAATCGCAGGAGTCCTTGCCGGACCGAAGCCAGACCGGCAATTTTGGACGCCGCATCCGACACGTTTTCTGCCCGAATTCGGTCGGTAACGTCGCGGCCTTCCAGTTCGATCCGGTCGTCCTGAAATCCGGCCTGCAGATTTTCGGACAATTGTCCCAGCCGGACTGTGTCGTCGAGACGCACGCCTTTTTCCAAGGCAGACAAGGCCACCAATCGATACAACGCACCGCTGTCCAGATAATGGAATCCCAACGCATCCGCCACTTTACGGGCCACGACCCCCTTGCCCGAGGCCGATGGCCCGTCAATGGCCACCACTGGCACGCCAGTGTCCGAGGCAATTTGGGAAAATCGCTCAAAATATTCCGGAAAAGTCTTTGCGACACACTTCGGATCCCGGATGTTGACGGACACATTGCCCAAGGCGACCAGGGAAAAACACATGGCCATGCGATGGTCATCGTAGGTATCGATCGTCGCGCCGGCCAGCAGTTGTCGCGGCGGCAGAATTTTCAATTGGTCCGCACCGACCTCCACGACCGCGCCCAGCTTGCGCAGCTCGGTCGCCATGGCGGCAATCCGATCCGTTTCCTTGACCCGCCAGCTCGCAATATTGCGCAGGCGGCACGGCCCATCAGTAAACAAGGCCACCACCGCCAGCGTCATCGCGGCATCAGGAATGTGATTCAAGTCGAGGTCAAAAGCCCGTAGCCGGCCGCTGGCCGGCGCACGCGCCTCCAACCAACCTTCGCCCCACGCAATCCTGGCGCCCAGATCCGCCAGGGTGTCGGCGAAACGCAGGTCGCCCTGAATACTGTGGCGATCCACCCCTTCGACCCGGACGGGACCGCAGGCAATGGCGCCGGCTGCAAGAAAATAAGAGGCGCCCGACGCATCCCCTTCGACAAACAAGGTACCCGGGCTGCGAAAACGGCTGCCCGCAGGAATGGTGAAGACATTGATGCCACTGCGGACCACGGAAACGCCGAATCTCGCCATCAGATTCAGGGTGATCTCCACATAGGGCCGGGAAATCAGCTCACCTACCACCTCGATTGTTATTTCCTGCCTGGT
>JBJXFN010000056.1:0-3985 GCA_046155535.1 Burkholderiales bacterium | reverse complement strand
CTCATGGCACTACCTTAAGCCGCAAAGTGCTCGGTGTGCGAGGAAATCGGGGTGGCTGAGAGCCTCGCATTGTTAAGATGGTGGTGTCTGAAGTCACCGTCAGTACAAGGAGGATCAGCCATGTGTGAAGATAGCAAAAAAACGCCTGCAGCATGCGGTGAAGCGGTTCAAGCAAGGTTTTGCCGACCGACCCACGCGGGCGCTCGATGAACTGCTCTCAAGCGATGTGGTGTGTGCGATCGTGGACGAGGAAGTGGGTATGTACCGTGAACGAGTCTATCCGCCGCTCACCACTCTGGGGCTATTCATCGGCCAGGCGTTATCCGCCGACGGTGCGTGTCAGGATGCGGTTGCCCGGCATCTTTCCGAGCGTACCGCGCAAGGCGAACACCAATGCAGCTTGAGCAGTGGCCCCTACTGCAAAGCCCGAAGCCGCCTGCCGCTGCCGCTGATCGAGCGCCTTGCCGTCTCGGTCGGCGAACGGCTGGAGGATATGAGTTGCAAGAACTGGAAGTGGCGGGGGCGCCTGGTCAAGCTGCTCGACGGCACCACCGTTTCCATGCCCGACACGCAGGCCAATCAAGCGGTGTATCCGCAAAGCGGCGAACAGCAGCCCGGTCTGGGTTTCCCGCTGGCGATGCTGGTGGCGCTCATCTCGCTATCGACCGGGGCGGTACTGCGCTGGGCAAGCGGAGCGTGTCGCGGCAAAGGCAGCGGCGAACAGGCCCTGTTCCGCACCCTGATGCCCCATCTGACTGCGGGCGACATCATCCTCGTGGATCGTTTCCACTGCACCTACTTCACGGTGGCGATGCTGGCCGGACACGGCGTGGATATCCTCACCCGGCAGCATCAACGCCGCTGCACCGACTTTCGCCAAGGCCAACGTCTGGGGCATCGCGACCGGCTCGTGACATGGATTCGCCCCCAACGACCCGACTGGATGGATCAGGCGACCTATGCACGCATGCCGCAGGAACTCACCGTGCGTCAAACCGAGGTAGCGGGCCGCATCCTGGTCACAACGCTCACCGATGCGCGCAGCGTGGCGCCGCTCGATCTGGATGCGCTGTATCGCCAGCGCTGGCAGGTGGAAGTCGATCTGCGTTCGATCAAGGCGGTGATGGGCATGGACATCTTGCGCGCGAAGTCACCGGCCATGATCGACAAGGAGATTGCCGTTCACCTGCTCGCCTACAACCTGGTGCGTGGCCTCATGGCACGAGCGGCCGCTGGCGCGGAGGTGATCGCGCGAGCCCTGAGTTTCAAGGGAGCCCTGCAACTGCTGTTGGCGTTTCAACAACATCTGCGCTGGGCCGGGAGGAAATCAGTGGACATCATGAACGCGCACCTGCTCGGCGCAATCAGCGCGATGACGCTACCGATTCGACCTGGACGCATCGAGCCGCACGCGATCAAACGAAGACCGAAAAACCACGCGCTGCTGACAGTACCTCGACATGTTGCGCGCGCCGCGATCATCCGTGCGCGTAAGGCTTATGCTTAAGGTAGTGCCATGAGGCACTGACCCGGGATTTTCGGAACACTGTTCTGGAGCGTGCACAAAATGATGCGCGTTTCCGGCAGGCGCTCTTTACGGAGGCAATCAACGCCTATCTTGCCGGCGACACCGGTGCAGGCAAGGCCATTCTGCGCGACCTGGTAAATGCCACCATTGGCTTCGAAGGCCTTGCCGCCGAGATCAACAAGCCAAGCAAAAGCCTGCACCGGATGTTGGCGCCGCACGGCAATCCGAGTACGGAGAATTTCTTCGGCATCGTGAGCGTGCTGCAGAAGAAGACGCGGGTGAAACTGCGCGTGACCGCCAAGGCCGCGTAAAGGCAATCGACGGGAATCCATTCGGTCCGCAAGCCTGAGCCAAAGCAGGGCCTGGAAAGGTCTGTTCCCGGACTGATGGGGTGGCGGGCGATTCCTCGTTGCGGGAGCCGGCATCGACCGCAGAGTCTTGGGGCAGGTTGAGAAAGTAGTGGCAGGCGAAACGGCGTCGGCGGCGCGATAGGCGAGGGTAGCCTTCTAGTTGGAAGTATCGCTGAGATCTATTGGATGGGGGCTCACAGGGTGAGCCTCTGTCCGTCGTATGGTGTCATCTTGCGAACTATTCGCAAACTGCTATGGCGAAGAAAACTCGGGGCAGGGACCTTCCAGGCCTAGCCCGGTGTATGCTGTCTGCGTAAAATCTGCACCCAAGGCGGAGCCTGGAAATCACCAATAAGTCCGCCGTCCTGAAACAAGCCTTTAAGCACAGTTGCGATCGACATTAGGAAGAGTCGACGCTGGGGGTTTTGTGGTTAAAAAAAGGGAGCATTTCCTCATCTTGCTCACTGAAGTGACTTGGTGGGTCGGCGGCGTCCTTGCAGCGCTGGTACAGGTTGGGTCGCGTTGGATAGAGATTTCTTTTGAATTCAATAATGTGATACTCAAGGGCATTGCGGCAGCAATAGCTAACGCGGCCCGGGTATTCGAATTCCTGTATTTATATGCCGGCCTGGTTTCACGCTTCAAGCGCAAGGAGCGGCAGAAGCTGCTCGTTTCGCGTGACTACGTGCATTCGATACATGAACTGCTTCGATGTCCGACATGAGCCCTCTTTTTCGCGAAACATCGTCGAACTTTCCGGCAGGTTCTGCGGCCCTCGAAAAATTCGGACTCAAGTTTTCCGATGGTGGGACCCATATTAGCCGGACCATGATGCTGGCGTCGGGACAGGTCTGGGTTATTTCATCCGGTGGCGGCGACGAAAACCCCGGATTGTATAGGGTGGACGTCACTGAAGGCCCTGGCAGCGGTGTGAAGATCCTGAACCAGCCGGCACCTCCGCCTTTCAAGGAAAGTGTCCGGTGCGCCGAGCAGAACCTCTATACGCGCGCGAAGGAACTCGTCGGCGACCGCGAGCCTCGCCAGCACGAATTCTCGGTTCAACTGCGGGCATTTGACAGCGCCAAGAGCGGGTCTGCCGTCGGCGTGGCCGTGCTTGTTGCTCTCTGCTCATCGCTCCTCCAGAAGAGCATCAAGGGCGGTCTTGCAGTCACCGGAGGTCTAAACTTGGGCGGTTCCATCGAAACGATCTTTAACCCCGTTGCTGTCGTTGAAAATGCCATCGAGAAAGGCGCCGCCAGCATATTGATGCCGATCAGCAGCCGGCGGCAATTGAACGACTTGCCCGACGACTTGGCGGCCAAGATCACCATCCACTACTACCTCGATGCCCGCGATGCATTGCTGAAAGCGTTGGCGATTTGATCGGGGGCAGCCGCGCTCTATGTAGGGGTTGAATAACGAGAATGCAAGAAAATGCCGGTCCGGAAAAGGCGCCTCCAAAACCACGCGCCGCGTAGCCGATTTCAAACGAAGGGTAGCCCTGAAATAAATGGGTACAGCTTGATCTTGCCCACATTCTGTGGACAGCCTAAAAAGGAAGAAACTTGCCCTGATTCAGGTTGTTCGCCTGACGAACGGGTCGGCCCTTAATCTATTTCGATCGAAGATCTGCTATGGCACGTCGATATAGGAAACTCGAGAAGAGCGATAGCTACTTCACTATTTGTAAGTGGTGCAATGAAACAATAAATATGCGTGAAATGCCCCATGGCCAGTGGGTAGCTTTTGACGGAGCTCGATCGGCGCACAAATGTGGCAAATCAAGCGACTACGTGCCGCGGCATTCCGCAGGCAAGGCGGGCACTCCGAGCAGGGCTGTGAAGCCAGATGATCGTCCGATGGCGGACGGGGAAAGCATTTATGCCGATCCTCAAGATATGCCACAACATCTTGAACAAACAAACCGAGCGTGGCTGGGCCCGGACGCCAAGTCGCAAGTGACTTTTCGCTACGAGGACGGCTGGCCGGTGGCTGTCGAGGCGGTGGTTCTTTCCACGCAGCATGATGCAACGGTCGGGATTGAAGAGCTCCGGGCGGCAGTGCGACGCGAGATCATCGATCCGGTGATCCCCGTGTCCCTGCGCAG
>JBJXFN010000054.1:0-44933 GCA_046155535.1 Burkholderiales bacterium | reverse complement strand
CTGCCGGAGCAGTTGGGATTGCCTTACGACTACACTGCGCACGATTACTTCTCCTTCTGCCCGCAAATCAATCTGACCGCGGAGGATTTCCGTTATTGCGGTGAACCGGATATGGAAGGCTGCAATCATTGCTTGCGAAAGCGGCCGCCGTCGTCCGGAGAGAATATTCAGGCATGGCGCCTTCGATATCGCAATTTCGTGGAAGGCGCAGAGCGGGTATTTGTGCCTACGCCCGGCGTTGGCCTTCGCCTGTGCCGGCATTTTCCCCGTGCCAGAATTGTACTGGCACCCCATCCGGAACCCACGGGAACGGAGAAAGTTCGCCGCCCCATCCGGACATCAGGCGGACCCCTGCGCGTTGCGGTGCTTGGCGCATTGAACCCCCCAAAAGGTGCAGACCTTCTGCAGGATTGCGCGTTTGACGCAACGGCCAGGAAACTGCCGGTGACATTCCATCTTTTTGGGCAGGCGTATCGCTCGCTCGGCCAGGCGCCGCGCGCGGCGCTGCAGGTTCACGGGCGATATCGCGAAGAAGAGTTGGCCGCATTGTTATCCGGAAACGCGCCCGACCTGATCTGGTTTCCGGCGCAGTGGCCAGAAACCTATAGTTACACACTCAGTGTTGCGATGCGCCTTGGCTATCCTGTTGTCGCGACGGACTTGGGGGCATTCGCCGACCGGCTCGCGGGGCGGGAAGACAGCTGGCTTCTGCCGTGGGAGACAAAAGCGCAAAGCTGGAACGACTTTTTCGTGCGGTTAGGTTCGGGAAGCGAAGAACCTCAGACACGAGCCAGCGCGCGGCCTGCGATTGCGTTTGGTGGCTTCTCGTATGAGCATGATTATCTGACAGGACCGTTTGTAATGCCTGAAGGCGCCGCGGCTGCCGACTCCGATTTTTCCCGCTTCGAACGCTCGTGGCGAGCCCGCCCAGGCTTTGTAGTGGAGACCATCAAAGCGACCTTGCAGAAGAAAATGCGAAACGTCTATCGGCTGCCTGGCGTACGCGCAGGTCTCACGTCTTTGATTCCGGAATACCAATTGCAACGGGTACGCCGTTGGCTGGATCGGTTTTGATCAGGTTGCCGTCGTCCTAGATTTTCGACCAATGCCGCTTTTTGCCAAATGCGCCACGCAGGGCATCCATGGCGACATGTCCGCGTCGGTCTCCGAGCAGCAGGACCAGAAAACTCCGGGTCCAGGCTGCCAGCAATCGGATGATCCAGCCCAACCTGGGGGCAAGAATGCCGTGACGTTTCTGCGCGCGACGCAACTCCCACAATGTGCGCGTGTGATTGCCGGCGGTGCTGCTGATGCCGCCGATGCGGTGACCCGCGACTACAAGGCCGGGAATGTAAAGGGCATCGTGAAAAAACAATTCGCGCAACAGGAATTCATAGTCGCCGGCCATGCGAAAGGTCGGGTCGAATTCTCCGTGCGTGGTGAACAATTCGCGTGAATGGAACACCCCCTGATGGGATATGGGCATGTAGGCGGGCAGACGTTTTTTTGCAATTTCCCATGGCTCCCCGACAATGGCCAGCGTCTGGTCGCCCGGACCGATCAGGGCCACCTGACCGTAGGCAACCCGCGCGCCGGATTGGCTGCCTGCCAGATGCGTAGACACGCTCTTCAAGACTTCACTGTTAAAAAAATAATCATCCGCACCTAGGAAATACAACCATTGGCCGCGGGCCTGCTTCACGCCCTTGTTGAATGCGTCGTACACACCCTGGTCAGGCTCCGAAACCCATTTGGCGATATGCGCGCCATAGGACCGAATGACGTCGATTGTCCCATCGGTGGAACCGCCGTCCACAACGATAATCTCCTTGCCAGCCAGGCTTTGGCCGATCGCGCTTTCCAGGCACTGCGCCAGCGTGTCACGGACGTTGAAGGTGGGGACGATGATGGAGAAAAGAATCATCTGACGGACCCGGCGAAGTAACGCAACATGCTTGCCATATGCCATCGCAGATGACGCAGGCTGCGCCGACTTTCGCGGCGCGCGTCGTGAACCGCGCTCGCGCCCGGATGGAGGCGGATTTCGTAGCCGTGCTGTCGAAGTCGCCGGCAAAGGTCAACGTCTTCGTAATAAAGGAAATAGCGTTCATCAAACCCCGCCACTTCGGCATAAACGGTCTTGTGAAAGAGCATGAACATGCCTGCCACCCAGTCCGGCGTCAGCGGAGAATTGCCGATCGGATAGTCGAGTTTCGACGTCCGGCCAAGTAGTTTCCGCGCGATGAACCAAGGGGTCGGAAATCGCCGTGCGCTGTCTTCCGTACCGCCAGCGGGGTCGAGAATTTTTGGTGAGACGACCCCTGCGCGCGGCATTGCCAGCTCTTTCAGGAGTGCCGGGAAAGGATTGCTGGATAACCGGATGTCAGGGTTGAGTACACAGAAGAACTCTCCCCTGGCATGTCGAAACGCCGCATTGTGGTTCGCGCCGAATCCTTTTGGCCGGGTATTCTCTATGACCTGTACCGGAAAGGGCAAGTCGGCCTTCACGCCCGCGCCTGGTTCCGGGATGTTGTGGGTCAGTATCACTTCCAACCGGATTTCGGAAAACGCGGATAGGTCCGCAATCAGATCATTTACCATTGGCCCATGACCATGACTGACAATCGACACCGATACCAGGGGAGCCAATGAGGCAGGACAACAATTTCGATCTTCTGCGCCTGATTCTGGCATCGATGGTATTTCTTGTTCATGCATACGTGTTGTCTGGCGAAAAGGATCTGGCCTTTTTGCTCGGATACGTGTCGGCAGATTTTGCGATCAAGGGATTTTTCGTGGTCAGCGGTTATCTGATCTTCCGGAGTTTTGAATCATCGCGTTCTCTGAGAGATTATTTCGACAAACGTCTACGCAGAATATATCCTGCCTTTGCCTGCGTAATAGTACTGTGTGCGCTGGCCGGCGGGTTTGTCAGTGCATTGCCCTGGCAGGAATATTTGTCACCGGCCTTGGTCAGGTACCTTGCCGCAAACCTCGTGTTCATGAATTTTCTTGCGCAAGAGCTGCCGGGGGTATTTGTCGGCAATCCCCTGCAAGCGGTCAATGGCGCCTTATGGACAATCAAGGTCGAAGTGGCTTTCTACGTCTCCGTGCCTGTGATCGTCTGGTCATACCGCCGGTTCGGCGTTGTACGTGTTGCGACGGCGCTGTACCTGTTTTCGGTGGCCTATCTTGTTGGCCTCCAGACTTTGGCCGAGCATACCGGGAAAGGATATTGGACGGTACTTTCCAGGCAATTGCCCGGCCAACTCAGTTATTTCATCGTGGGCGGCTTGTTCCACTATCATGAAGCTGCCTTGCGCCGTTGGATGAGCAAATTCGCTCTGCTATCGATGGCGTATCTGTTTATCGGCAATGCCTGGCTTGACCCTCTGTTGACGCCAATCTGCCTGGGATTCGTCGTAATGTATTTTGCCACGGGCCTGCCTTCTCTCGGTAACTTTGGGCGCCTCGGGGATATTTCTTACGGTGTATACATCATTCACTTTCCAGTACTCCAGTTGATGGTCTGGAAAGGCTTGTTTGCCCGCAATGCCACTTCGGCACTCATTCTGTCCGCCATTCTGGTGGGGGTCCTGGCGGTGGCATCCTGGCACCTAGTGGAGAAACGCTGGCTGCGCAAGACTTCGCACTACGTCGTGGCCAGCGGTCCCGGGGAAGGTGGTGTCCAGTGAATGATCCTGAATCGAACCATGCGACCCTTGTCACCGGCGCATCCGGATTCGTCGGTCAGGCGCTAACGGCAAAGCTACGCCTGCACAGCCATCGGGTACGCGCAGTGACGCGAGCATCCTCGATTAGGGGGGCATCCGGAGAGACGGTGCAAATTGACGATATCGGCCCGACAACCAAATGGTCAAATGCACTGGCTGGCTGCGACACAGTCGTGCATCTGGCAGCGCGCGTGCACATTGCGCTGGGCAAGGCTGCGGACGCCGACTTTCATCGCATAAACGTCGAAGGGACGGCAAATCTGGCACTTCAGGCAGCGCGCGCGGAGGTCCGTCGCTTCGTTTTCCTGAGTACCGTGAAGGTCAACGGGGAACTTTCAGGCGAACGCCCATTTGTCGAAAGCGATCCCCCCGCCCCCGCCGATGCCTATGGCCGATCGAAGGCGCAGGCTGAGGAGTATTTGCGGGATCTTGCCGGGAAGACCGGAATGGAGGTTGTGATTCTTCGGCCACCTCTCGTATACGGACCCGAAGTGAAGGCAAATTTCCTGAGTCTGCTGCGTGTGGTGGATGCCGGAGTGCCGTTGCCACTTGCGTCCGTAGAGAACCGACGCAGCCTGGTATACGTCGGAAACCTGGTGGATGCTATCGAGACATGCTTGCGTCATCCACTCGCGGCAAACCAAACTTTTTTCGTCAGCGATAACGTGGATCTGTCCATCGCGGAACTTGTCTTCCAGCTTGCCGCCGCGCTCGGCAGGCGGTCACGCCTGTTTGCCTGTCCGCCAGCCCTGTTACGGCTGGCCGGCCGGATTGCGGGAAAATCGGAGCAGGTTGCACGATTGACAGAGTCGCTACAAATTGATGTATCCCGGATCAGCAAGGCTCTGACCTGGCGCCCGCCCGTAAACACGCAGCAGGGGCTGGCGGAAACCGCCTCCTGGTATCTTCGGCAGAAAACGTAAATTTTTTGCGCGAGGGTAGTCGGTATGCATCCTTCGCCAATATAATCGCGGCAATGCAAACAGGTTTCACCGCAGACTTGCTGGCGCCTGTTCTGGCCGGAATCGTTTCTACCCTTGCGACTTTTTTCCTATGTCGCACGCGGAGTCTTCCGCTGGATCAGCCCAATGAACGATCTTTGCACAAGATTCCGCTGCCTCGCACCGGCGGAATCGCCATCGTTGCCGGCGTGGCCACCGCTGCCTTGGTCCTGGAGGGGATACTGTTTCTGCTTTTGCCGGCGGGATTACTGGCGGTGGTGTCATATGTCGACGATCGTCGTCCGCTTCCTGCGCCAGTCAGACTGGTTTTTCATTTGATCGCGGTGGCACTGTTTCTGTGGGTGGCGGGTCCGTTGTCTGTCTGGGCTTTCATGACGCTTGTTGTCTCGGTGGCATGGCTGACCAATCTCTACAATTTCATGGATGGTTCCGATGGGCTTGCCGGCGGCATGGCGGTCATTGGCTTCGGCAGCCTTGCAATTGTTGCGGTGATGTCCGGGGCATTTCAACTTGGGCTGCTGTGCTTGGCCATAGGCATGGCCTCAGGAGGATTCCTGATTTTCAATTTTCCACCGGCGAAGATTTTTATGGGAGATGTCGGCTCGATCCCTCTAGGCTTTCTGGCCGGCGCGATTGGCGTAGTCGGGTGGCAGCGATTTGTCTGGCCGCTCTGGGTCCCCCTGCTGGTTTTTTCGCCGTTCGTGATCGATGCCACCGTCACGCTTGTGCGTCGGATATTGCAGGGCGAGCGCATTTGGCAGGCACATCGGCAACACTATTATCAGCGCCTGATACTGGCAGGATGGAGCCATCGCAAGACCGCGATGGTTGAATACGCCTTGATGATATTCGCCGGGGGCTCGGCCATCGCCTGTATCGCAAGTCCCGGATTGGTCGGGCCGGTGATGTTGACCGCCTATGCGAGCGCTGTACTGATAGCGATGTGGACCGTAGATCGGCGCTGGGCGCGTTTTGCTGGGGCCAGCCGATGATAGCAGCCAAAGTGCGACCCGCGCTGGCATTTTCCCACGACGTAGTCGTCGCTGGCGCCGCGTGGCTGGCCGCTTACTGGCTGCGTTTCAACTTCGACATCCCGGCGGAGTTCCGGAGCGGCATGTGGCAAATGGTCGGTTGGATCATGGTGATGGACGCGTTGTTGTTCTGGCGCTTTGGTTTGTATCGGGGACTGTGGCGCTACGCGAGCATTCACGACCTGCGCCTGATTGTCGTGGTGGTGGGCGTGGCGGCATTGATCTTGCCGGCGTCGCTGGTCCTGGCACGGCCGGCTTTCGTCGTTCCGCGCTCGGTTTTTGTATTGCATCCGCTGCTGCTGGTCTTTTTCATGGGAGGCAGCCGGCTGCTTTATCGGGCATGGAAGGAACGTCATATTGGAAAACTTGGCGCGCTCAATGGAAAGCCGGTCCTGATCCTGGGTGCCGGCGACGCAGCGGTTTCCCTGCTCAGGGATCTTGCGGGAAGTGCGGAGTGGCGAGTGATCGGATTGCTGGACGATGATGCCACCATGCATGGTAGGCAGATCATGGGGGCAAGTGTTCTGGGCCGCATTTCGGATCTGGCTTTGGTTGCGGAAAGATTTGCAGTGGATCACGCGATCATTGCGATGCCGTCGGTTTCGCACAGCGTGCGCAGAAAAGTCGTGAGTGCTTGCCAGGAAGCGAAGATCAGGGTGCTCACGGTTCCCTCTTTCGAGGATCTGATGGGTGGGAAGGTGACCGTTTCGCAGATACGCGAAGTCGAACTGGACGACTTGCTTGGACGGGATCCCGTCGTACTGGATACGGCGGGGCTGAACGCGCTGCTGGGTGGACAAGTCGTGCTGGTCTCCGGCGCGGGAGGGTCCATTGGCTCGGAACTTTGCCGTCAGCTGGCAAGGTTCTCTCCTTCAGAACTGGTGCTTCTCGATGCCTCCGAATTTGCGCTTTATCAGGTCGAGCAGGAGTTTTTGGAACGATATCCACAAATTCCCATCGTTTGCATCATCGGGGATGTGAAGGACCCCATCCGAGTGGATGCCGTCGTAGCCCGGCATCGGCCGCGCATCGTATTTCATGCCGCAGCATACAAACATGTTCCGCTGCTCGAAACTGACAACGCGTGGGAGGCGGTGCGAAACAACGTAGGCGGCACGCATGTACTGGGCGAAGCGGCACTGCGCCACGGTGTTGAGAAATTCGTGCTGGTGTCCACGGACAAGGCGGTCAAGCCGACCAACGTGATGGGCGCAAGCAAAAGAATGGCGGAAATGGTATGCCAGGCACTTCAGGTGCGAGGCGGAACCCAATTTGTCATCGTGAGGTTTGGCAATGTCCTGGGTAGTACGGGTTCCGTTATCCCGAGATTTCGCCACCAGATTTCACAAGGCGGGCCTGTCACGGTGACGCATCCCGACATCACGCGGTACTTCATGTCCATTCCGGAAGCGGCCCAGCTGGTCCTGCAGGCCGGGATGATGGGCAAGGGGGGGGAAATTTTTGTCCTCGAGATGGGTGAGCCGGTGCGCATCGTGGATCTGGCGCGCGACATGATCCGTTTGTCAGGGCTCAACGGGGATGACATCAAGATCGTGTTTACCGGTTTGCGCCCAGGGGAAAAGCTGTTCGAGGAGCTGCTTGCGGACGGGGAAATGACATTGCCCACCCAGCACGAAAAGCTTCGAATCTCCAGGTCCCGTGAAGTCACCACAACCCTGCTGACGGATATCGAGCAGCTCCTTTCCAATTCCCGCCAGCCCGACGAACAGGAAGCGCGGGAAGTGCTGAAGCGCTGGGTCGATGATTTCACGCCAGCGACGACTTTCACCTCGGCCGCGAAACCGACCGAACCGGGGCGGCGCGAGAAATCGCAAGACGGTAAATGGACGACAAGGAAAAAACATTTCCATCCTTGAAGCAGCGCAGGAAGTATTCGGTATTCGACCATTTCGGCGGCCGGTTCCGGGAAATGGTCGAGTTGTGAACTACACTGATCGGTAGTTTTGCAGAGCGAAATGAAAAACGCATGAAGACGTTGGTTACCGGCGCAGCCGGATTCATCGGCATGCATGTCGCGCAGACATTGCTGGCTCGTGGCGAAGCCGTCGTGGGCATCGACAATCTCAATGACTATTACGACGTTTCCCTCAAACAGGCCCGGCTCGCGCGACTCTCTGGATTGTCCAATTTCAACTTCGAACACCTGGACGTTGCGCAAGAAAATGCCTTGCGCACGTTGTTTGAAAAGCACTCCTTTACCCGCGTGGTGCATCTGGCCGCGCAGGCGGGCGTGCGCTACTCTATTTCGCATCCGAAGCCCTACGGCAGCGCGAATCTGATGGGTTTCCTGAGCGTTCTGGAATGCTGTCGCGAAACCGCAGTTCAGCACCTTGTATACGCGTCCAGTTCAAGCGTTTATGGTGGCAATACCGGCATGCCGTTCCGGGAGACGGATGCCGTGGACCATCCAGTCAGCTTGTATGCCGCCACAAAAAAAGCCAATGAGTTGATGGCCCATTCTTACAGTCATCTATACCGGATCCCGACGACCGGACTGCGGTTTTTCACCGTATACGGCCCCTGGGGACGTCCGGACATGTCGCCCACGCTTTTTGCCCGAGCGATTTTTGAAGGCAGGGCAATCGACGTTTACAACCATGGCAAGATGCAGAGGGATTTCACCTATATTGACGACATCGTGGAGGGCGTCATCCGGGTGCTGGACAAACCCGCGACGGTCGATGCGGGCTACGATTCCGGATCGCCGAATGCCGCGACGAGCAACGCACCATGGAGGATTTTCAACATCGGAAACCACGATTCCGTGGATTTGCTCCGGTACATCGGGATGATGGAGCAAGCGATCGGAAAACCCGCAATCCGAAACATGAAACCGATGCAGCCGGGCGATGTGGTTGCAACCTACGCGGATGTTTCGGCATTGTCGGACTGGGTCGGATTCGTTCCTGCTACACCTCTGCATACGGGCGTTGCGCACTTTGTCGATTGGGTCCGGCACTATTACCGGTATTGATCTGAATTGACGAATTCTGGCACCACGGCAATCTTGGCGAACGGGCAAAACAGGGTTCCTGTTTCTGCGGTGTTGATTGTGAATAACGAAGAGGCGTCAATCGAGGTTTGCCTGGCCGCCTTGAAATGGTGTGACGAGATAGTGGTCGTCGATTCCGGCAGCACCGACCGTACTGGCGAATTGGTCGAGGCGAGCGGCGCAAGATTGATCAGACAGGCGTGGCTCGGTTACGGAAGGCAAAAGGACTTTGCCGTGAGGCAGGCTGCCCATGATTGGGTGTTGTGCGTGGATGCGGATGAGGAGGTCAGCATAGCGCTGCGCGTCAGTATTGAGCGGGCCCTGGCCGGGCCGCACTTGGGCGCCTACGAATTGGCCAGGCGCAATCGCTTCATGGGTCGTTGGCTGAATCATGGCGAGGGTTATCCCGACTGGAATCTCAGGCTGTTCGATCGTCGTGCCGCGCGCTGGTCGGACGATGCGGTGCACGAGCGCGTCGTCAGTGAAGGTCCGGTCGGCCGCCTGTCGGGTGATTTGCTCCACAATTCCGCAGAGTCGCTGCAATCCTACCTCGCAAAACAGAATATTTACACGAGTCTGCAGGCCGAAGGCTTGTACCGGAAAGGCCGGCGGCCCAGTGCCATCAGGATGCTTTTGTCGCCGATTCTACGATTCGTCAAATTCTATTTTTTTCGATTGGGTTTCCTGGACGGAATTCCGGGACTGGTCCATATTTCGATAGGCTGCTTCAACGCTTTTGTGAAAAACGCAAAACTTTTTGGACTGTGGGCGACCCGAAGCGATGGCTGACAAGATTGCCAGGCCAGGCCGGAGAGTGGCGGCTGTTCTTTGAAACTCGGTGAGGACTTTCGTCGAATTGCACAACTATTGCCCGGCACTTCTGTGGATGGTCCAATTCCTGCTCAGTCCTTTTCCCGGTAGGGCGTGCGCTGTTTACACGAAAGTAGCAACCGCCTCGCTGGCCATTGACGGTCAAAAGACGGTCGGATTTCGGAAAGGGACGTAAAAGCCATGCCTGAAGCAAGTGTGCTGGTCACCGGGGGAGCCGGATATATCGGCTCCCACTGTATTCGGAGGTTATCGGAGGCGGGATTTTCCGTGGTCGTAGTCGACAACCTCTATTCCGGCCATCGTTGGGCCATTCCAGAAGGCATGCCGTTTTTCGAAGGCAATGCCGGCGACCAGAAACTGGTCGGAGAGGTCATTCGCGAGTACAAGATCTCCGCGGTCCTGCATTTTGCCGGCCATATCGTGGCCCCGGAGTCCGTCGATGATCCGCTCAAGTACTATGCCAACAATACGGGAGTGTCGCGCGATCTGATCCAGACCTGCGTGACCGAAGGGGTGGAAAATTTTATTTTTTCGTCCACAGCGGCCGTATACGGTCAGCCCGAGATCGTTCCCGTTATCGAAACCGCCCCGCTTTGCCCGATCAACCCATATGGCTCGTCCAAGCTGGTGACGGAATGGGTTCTCCGCGACACGGCAGCGAGCGCCAAGACGGGGCAGGGTCCGGCAGCTGCGAAAGCGCCTAATTTTCGTTATGTAGCGTTGCGTTATTTCAATGTGGCGGGTGCCAGACCCGACGGCAGCATTGGCCAAGCTACCCCTGCCGCCACGCATCTGATCAAGATTGCCTCGGAGGCCTCCTGTGGCCTTCGTCCGGGCGTATCGATTTTCGGGACCGACTATCCGACGCGCGATGGCACCTGCATCCGCGACTATATTCACGTCGAGGATCTGTGCGAGGCCCATATCCTGGCCCTGCGCCACCTGTTGCGCGGTGGGGAACCGCGTACGTTCAATGTGGGATACGGCGGGGGGTTTACTGTTCGAGAAGTGCTGGCTGCGATGCAGGAGGTGACGGGGATACGACTCAAAGTTCAGGAGTCAGGACGCCGCTCCGGCGACCCTGTGGCGCTGGTGGCGGATTCCACGGCCATCCAACGCTCCCTGGGCTGGACACATCGTTATAACGACATCAAGGTGATCTGCGAAACTGCCTACCGCTGGGAACGCAGTCGACACAAATAATTTCCCGACCCAGTCGATTTCGTCAGGCGACAGTTCGTCTGGAGGTTCGGAATGGGCCGTGTCGAAGACGCGAGCGGACGACCGTTATTTCCTGGTTGCCTGCGTTTGATTCTGAAAGACACGGTTAAACGCATCCAGTTGGGAAATCTTCAAAGCCAGTCCTGTGGCGACATATAACAACGCCAAAATCAGGATCGCCACGTCGATCGAAGGGTCACTCGTTCTTGCCTTGACTCTGCGAAAGCCAGCAACCCAGGCATAAGGCAGACAAAATTGCGTGTTCATGATGCAACGTTGTATTAAAAGATCCTGCGACCACGTCAACCAGAAATGTTCCGGCGCTGGCTCCCCAGACCGCCCAGACGGAATTCGATGATTTCGCAGTGGGGCGCTTGCGGATCAGGCTGAAAACCCAGGCGAAAAGCAACAATGCCAATGCCGAGAATCCGTATAGCCCGCGTTCTGCCAGCGTGTTAAAGAACAGACTATGGGCGTGACTGGTAAAAAAATATCGGGATTCATCGATGGGCATTGTCGCGTTTGCGCGCCATGTTCGCAGCCGGTCTGGGGTGATCTGGGAAAAGTTGTCCATTCCAACCCCTGTCAGCGGATACTCGCGCCAGGCTTCCAGTGCAACGTTCCAGATTTGTGGCCGGAATGACATGGCATTTTGAGTCTGAGCCAACTCCTGGTGCTTCCTGACCACAGCGTCATTTCTCACGACCCCAATTGCAACCAGAGCCAAACAGGCGACCAGGACGGAGACTCGGAACCGGGGAAATTTTTGCACAAATGCCAACGCCATCACGAGGATCGCGAAGACGGAGGCTGCAATCGCTCCCCGGCTTGACGTCAACAGCACTCCTGAAAACAGAATCAAGGCGGCAATCCCTGCCAGGCCGCACACTACCGCTCTCCACTCTCTCCAGAAGCTAAAGGTGAGGGCAACCGCTATAGTCAAGCTGATCGACAGATAGATCGCACCGTGATTGACGTGGCCCACCGAATTCAGTATCAACAAAGAGGCGTTGTGAGAGACAAATAATTGCCACAACCCAATGGCAAGGCTCAACAACGAGGAGATGACAGCAACGACCAGCAGGCGAACTTGAACTTCAAATGAATATCCGCTGCGTTTCAACGACCACAGCAGCAATCCGTACCGCAGAGGGTCAATCCCACTTGTCCATCCAATGCGGGGAATATCGGAAAACAGCCCTGCCACGAAACCAGAACTGATCCAGTACCAGATAACTGCGTCCCATCCATCGAACGGCCCCCCCCAATCCGCTGTGCGCGCACGGTTGATTGTCCATGCAAGAAAATACAGGAGGCAAAAGACATTTTTAGGCGCTTCCAGTGTCGGCAATGAAAAGAGGAGAAGAACAAGAAATACAAGTTCGATCGACCGACCCATTTCCGCTCTTGCCCCTGGTATGCGCGTTTCAGGCATTGGGGCAATTCTTCTGAAGCCAATCGAATTGCGCGGGTTCGGGTTGCGGAAGCTCGGCTGCACCGACTATTGGTACGGAAAACGAGCCGAGTTCGGCAGCCGCACGCCACTCGCGCAAGATTCGGCCGCGAAGTCGCAGCGCGTTCTGTGCAGGGCGATCTCTGGTTACTTTAGGCGGCGGGAGGATACACGTTGTCTCCGGGCCCAACATATTTGCAGCCCAATGGGAGAAACTGGAAGTCGGACTGGCAATCAACGTTGAACAACATGCCAACGAAAACAGGTCGATAACGGGATGCCCCGCGGAAGTGTGCCCGGCCTGCATGGGCCGGTAAGCCACTGTTTTCGGAAGCATCATGATGTCGAACTTGTCTCGCAAGGTCCGCAACTTTTCAACGTCTCCCGCGTAACACAAAAGAAAACACACTTCAGGAACGCGTTTTACGTACATTGACATCACATGCTCGTACCACCACAACGGGACTGCGGGATGCCGATTGGCGGTCGCGTCGTAATTGTCCTCATCGGGCAATCGGAAGTCCCCGTGTCGCACATGCACGCCTACCAACAAACGCGACCGGACGGAAGTAAGGGATTCAATTATGGTATTGAGTACTTTTGAACCGGGAAACAGCCTGCCTGCGGTCGCGGCGAGGTAATGGTGCTGTATTTCTACCGGGCCATATGTGGCGCGCAGAATGATTTTGGAAAGGCGTCCCAGCGATTCAAGATCCTGGAGGCCGAAGTCGCGGACCTTTGTGGCGCCCAAACGCTGCCAGGGCATCAGTCGTCCAGCTGTGGTGCCCTTAACGCGCAAAGTCTCACCTTCCGGCCAATCCAGAACGATTTGGTGACCAAATCGCTCCTCGAACAGGGTGGCAAGGACCAGACTTTCAAGCCGGTTGCCGAGCCCCGCAAAATTGGAGATGAACACCTCTTTCTTTTGTCGCCACATTGTGCGGTTCCAGCGGTTTCCGTCAGGGGCCCAAGGTGGCAGCAAGTTTCGACCGGACTGCTCGCAGGACAGGCTCAACTGCCAACGATTCCAGGCAGTCACTTCGTTTGCTGCCCCCGCAGCCATCCAACCCACAGGGTTGGCAAGACAGGTTCTGGCTGACAATGGTGGCGTAGGGATTGTCCCAGGGCGCCCAGATCGACTCTGACGATGGGCCGAAAATGGCCACCGTCGGAACGCGCAGAGCCGCTGCCATATGCATGGGAACCGAATCGACGCACAACAGGCAGCGTGCGCGTTCAATGAGCGCGCCAAGCTCTTTCAGACTTAGCATGCCTCCCAGATCGATGATCCGGGTATGCTGTGCGAAGCGTTTGATCTCATCTAGCACGGATCGCTCCCGGGGGTCTGGGCCACAGGAAAGAATCACCGGGCAATCAGTCGTTTCCAGTGCTTCGATGAGTGCCGCAACATGCTTGGCGGGCCAGGCTTTGAACAACCATCGGGATGTAGGGTGGATCAGCAGGTAGCCTTGTCCGGAAATCCCGTGCTGGGAAAGTCGTTGCGCGACGGTGTTTCGCGCGGCGCCAGGAATGAAAAAAGAAGTCCGGCGCTCGTCGCGATCGGGGAAAATTCCGATCCGGCGTATCGCATCAAGGTTTTGTTCCACCATATGCCGTGAAGTAGGCGGGCGCTTTGCCACATGTGTGACCATGCGTTGTTTTCCAGGAATGCCCCGCCCACTGGCCTCCACGCCAATCCGGATCCTGGCTCCTGAATACAGGGCCGACAAGGTTCCGCGATCGCCGTCCGTGAGGTTAATGGTCAGATCGTATCCGGCAGTGCGAATGGCATGAAGAAGCGCATATTCCTTCTGGTAGCGCTTCATTGCAGATTGGGACTTCCAGTTGCGATCGTAAAGATGGAATTGCCCGATTGCCGGGTGCCCTTCCAACATTGGAAGAGTGTCGAGGTAAACGTATGCGTCAATTTGCGCGGCTGGCAATTTTTTGCGCAGGGCGTCGAACACCGGCGAGCTGAGAAGCACGTCGCCATGGTTTCGCATTTTGATGACCAGCACTCGGCGCACCTTGCTCAAGTCGGGATAGAAACCCGCCGGCAGGAAATCAACTTGATTGGTCTTGTGTGTTGCCACCACTTTTTGCTATTTGACCACTTTCAAATGGAATGAAAGGCTGTTGCACGGAAATACGAACGCAAAATGTTTTTCATACTTGTGCGCAGACAAACCGAATAAACAACGAGCAATCAGGGAAAACGGAAAAGATTTTCCGAAATCAATTCTCTTCTGAACCATTTCGAAGCGCTTGCTGGAATAGAAATTCGAATGTCGGGTGTTTTCGGTGAAATAATCCAGGGAATCGAAGGCAAGATGCCGCAAATGCGTCGGGTCCTGATAGGAGTAGACCGACGAAAAGTGCGGAGTAGTAATTATGATTTCCGCGCCGTTGCGTCCCACACGGTGAATTTCTTCCATCAATCCCACGACATTTTGAACGTGTTCGATGACATTGCGGCACAAGATGACGTCGAAACTGTGGTCTGCCAGCGGGTACGGAAAGACATTCAGGTCATGCAAAATGTCGGCAAAACTGTTTTGCGCGAAGTCAATTCCAGTCGAACCGGGAAATTTGCTCTTCCCGCAACCTACATCAAGGACCTGTCTATTGGCCGCCAGGGCGGCAATCTCGGCAGAGTTCAACTTTCACCCCTAGCGAATGGTACCGCCCGCGACAACGACGCGAAATACGCGTTCCATTGCATCAGCCATATTTTCGGTTGAATATTTTCCCACGACGAACGTCCGCGCCGTGCGGCCAATTCGGTCGCGCAACTCAGGAGCGTCGCACAAGCGTGCAATATTGGCGATAAGTGACTCTACATCTTTTTCTCTCGCCATCAGTCCGGTTTGATCCGGACGAAGAATCTCACCAATGCTTCCGACGTTTGTGGAAACAACCGGCAACCCACATGCCATCGCCTGCAAGATGGCCTGGGGTACCCCTTCATTGGCATAGGAGGGCAACACAAAGATGTCCATGCTTTGCAGCCAGGGAACAACATCGTTCTGGTTTCCGGCGAATGTCGTCCGGAAAGGAAATCGAAGTTTGTTCACCTGCTCACGCAAGGCGTCCCGTTGCGGTCCATCACCGACGATAACGAGGTGAACGTCCTCGCGATCGAGGCTGGCCGTCGCATCGATCAGATATCGATGGCCCTTCCAACTGCGTAATGTCGCGACAATGCCGATTATCAGCTTGTCATCGGGCAGTCCAGTTTCACGTCTGGCCTTGGACCTGTTGCCGGGAACGAACCGCGAGACGTCGATGCCTGTCGGTACGGACTCGACGTTTGCTGCTGCGAGGCCTAATTCGCGCATCAACTGCTCGCGAAGACGTTCCCCGGTGGTCACTACTTTTCTGGTGGCACGAACATAAAGCCATCGGGTTGCGGGATTACGTCTCAGCGGGGCCGAAATGTGGCGGGTTCTGACCAGGGGAGGCGGATCGTGCAATGTTGCACACGCCAGCGCGGACAACCAGCTATCTGTCGAGCTATGGGTATTCAGAACGTCAATTTTGCGCTCCGCCAATGCTCTCCGAAGATGCCACCATCCCCTTGGGCCCTTATGCGCAATCGGGCAGGCTGTGGCACGCACCCCGAATCGTTCAGCTTCCTTGAATATCCTGGCCTCTGCCGGGCACAATAGTTCGACGCGATGCCCGCGGGCCGTCAATGCCGCCGATTCTGTAAGAATTCGAATTTCCTGACCGCCCCATCCCAGAGAAGACTCAGTGTGGACGATGCTAAGTATTTCCCCTAAGTGCATGACACTATTTATTGCTCTGAATTGCCGACGGCGTTGGCAAGCGAAAAGTGACGGATGGCAGAGCGTACACTGAATTGGCCGATCATCGGTCTGCTGTACCGGGTCGGATCATGCCGTTTGTTGTTCTGGTATCAAATATCTATTAACCGTGCCCCATTTCTGTATCGCCGCGATCATGTCGCGGTCTTGACAAAGAACCGCAGTGCCCCGTTTCCATCCCGTTTCCTGCGATACGTCCACCGACGGAAAAAATACCGCCAGGTCCAATGCCGAAACCACCGGCATAAGGTAATCAATGTCCAGCGTATTGTCGGGACCGTATGCGTCGAATCCGTAACCGGTTCCCGGCACACAGAAATCGTCGATCATCACCAGCGAGTTCTTCCAATTGGTGAAAATCAGCTCAACCTCTCTTCGCAGCGGAAGATCATCCTTCCAGTGAGCATCAAGATAGAAGAACACCCATTGCTTGGGAACCGACAAGTCCCCCGACAACTCCTGGAGAAATGCGCGACTGTCTCCGAGTGCAATGCGAACGGATTCCTTGGCGTTGCGAAAACGCGCGGCACAGTATCCGTAGTAACGAGGGTTGATTTCCACCGAATAGACCGGCAAGCCCGTGCGGACAAGGAAACTGGTAGTTGTTCCCCTGAAGGCACCAGTCTCGACAATCGCCTGAAGTGGGAAATTTTTGACGATGTCACTGAATATTTTCTGCCGATGTGCCTGCCCGTTGAGAGGTTGGCCCTTTCTCAATTTAGGCCTCAGGAAATATTCGATGCGTCCATAGTTGAAATCGCCAACCATGGCCCGGAACAACTGTTTGGGACTCATGCCGCCGAATCCTTTACTTTCGTGGGTAGTTGCGAGGCCCCCAGGGCAACGTAAAGGTCAAGCAGTCTTTTCGCCATGGCATCTAGTGTGAGCGCTTCCGCCGCACGTCGCGCATTAGCCGACATCTGGGCTCTTGTCTGGCTTTGGCTCAGAGAGTCGATGCTGCGGGCAAATCCCAGAACATCCAAGGCTTCGAGAATCACACCGCATTTTTCGCTGGCAACGAGCACGGCCGCGCCGCATTTGGCGGTTGTTATGACAGGCAGGCCGCAGGCCATTGCCTCGAGCGCCGCGTTGGGAAAGGGGTCGTATAGAGTGGGCAAGATGAGATAATCAGCACATCCGTAATATTGCAGTATGTTCTCCCGGCCACCAAGCAAGCGGACCCGGTGCGTAATTCCGAGTGTGTGGGCCAGCTTAACGTATCGGCCAGCATGGCGGTCTGTACCAACAACCACGAGATATGTGCCCGAATGTGATTTGGCCAAAGCCTCCATTGCGGTGCCTAATCCTTTGCGCTTGAAGCCTGATCCAACGAAAAGCGCAATCACCGCACCGGGAGGAATGCCTAGCTGTTCACGCTTAATATCGCCACCCTCCTGTCGTAGTCGCGGATGGAACAGGTTGGTGTCGATGCCGTTGTACACAACATGCAATATCGTCGCGGGCAAATGGTAATGTTCAAGAATCTCATCCTTTACCATCTCGGAATTACAAATAACCGCACGGAGGCGGGGGGAATCGAACATCCTTTTTTCCGCCGCCAGCACGAACAAGTGATAGGGGCTAAACCGCGTCAGGATTCTTTGCCACCACGACTGCATGCGTCCTCGCTGGAAGAGCCACTCTGCGTGCACGCCATCACCCGCGCGATATATATCGCAACCCGCAATGCGTTCGTGAGATTGCACCAGGTCGTACTTTGGGGAGCGAATGGCTTTGCGGGCGCATCGCGCGAAACTCCAATCGCGCCAGATTTTGCCCAGATAAAAAGGGTTACATACCTCCACGTCCCCCTTAGTCGAGGCACCCTGCCAGGATCGCGTGATGACGGTGACCTGCGTGCCGCGTTCCCGCAGTGATTCGACGGCCCGCTCGATAAACCTTTCCGCGCCGCCAAAGGGGTTGTAACGTTGTCGAATGATGGCCAAATTCATCGGCCCAATTCTACACGGCACTTCTAATCGGCAGGAGTTGGCGGTTGCGCAATTCGCGGCAAGTTAGAATGCCAGCAGGGCAGTTTCTCTCGGGGAACAGATATCCATGCACATTGATAAACCAGTGGAGGACGGCACCGGGCCAGCAGGTCGTCGGCCTGCTGCATCACGACGTCCAAAAACGCTCGTCTTGTTAACGGTTGCGGTCCTGGGCGCCGTGGCCGGAATCGCGGTGCATTGGGTCGCGCGTGACTCGGCAGTTGTTCGACCCGAGACGGATTTCATTGGCGTCATGGGCGAAAAATACTCCATGACATCATTGCGAGGCAAGGTGGTCCTGGTCAACTTCTGGGCGACCAGTTGTACGGTTTGCGTCGAGGAAATGCCGGAAATTATTCGAACATACGAAAAATTTCAACATCGACCATTCGATACGGTTGCAGTGGCCATGTCCTATGATCCGCCCAATCGGGTGGCGGCCTTCGCGCAGAACAACAAGCTCCCGTTTCGGGTCGCCCTGGATATTTTTGGAAAGGCTGCGGCGGCTTTCAAAGGCATTCGTGGTACGCCGACCACTTTTTTGGTGGGCAAGGATGGGCAGGTGGTTCGAAAATTCGAAGGTGCGCCCGATTTTGGTCAGCTTGAAATGCTGATTGAGAAAGAACTGGCCAAAGGGTGAACAGTAAACACTGAACTGTGAACGAGGAATTCAGACCGCAGCCCAATCTACTCTTTACCCCACCCCCGCCTCGTGGGCCTGCTGGTCGGCGTGATAACTGGAGCGCACCAAGGGCCCGCAGGCGGCGTGACGAAAACCCATGGCCATGGCTTCCTGCTCGAATCGGACAAAACGCGAAGGCGCTACGTAGCGTGTCACCGGCAAGTGGCCCAGGGTCGGTTGTAGGTACTGGCCAATGGTGAGCATTGCAACGTCGTGCGCGCGCAGATCCCGCATGACTTCCAGAATTTCGTCGTCGGTTTCGCCCAGCCCGACCATCAAGCCCGATTTGGTGGGCAGTTCCGGGAAACCAGCTTTGAATTCCTTCAGCAATCGCAGTGAATGCGAATAATCGGCGCCGGGTCGGGCTTCTTTGTAAAGACGCGGTACGGTTTCGAGATTGTGATTCATGACGTCCGGCGGGCAGGCGGACAGTTTCTCCAATGCAAGATCCAGCCGGCCACGAAAATCCGGGACCAGGACTTCAATGCGCGTTTGCGGGGAATGCTCGCGGACCGCGCGAACGCAGTCGGCAAAATGTCCGGCACCGCCGTCGCGTAAATCGTCGCGGTCAACACTGGTGATGACGACATAACGCAGTTTCATCGCTGCAATGGTCCTGCCGAGGTTGGCAGGCTCCGCGGCGTCCGGGGCTTTGGGACGGCCATGCGCCACATCGCAGAACGGGCAGCGCCGCGTGCACAAGTCGCCCAGAATCATAAAAGTGGCGGTACCTTTGCCAAAACACTCCCCGATGTTGGGACAGGACGCTTCCTCGCAGACCGTGTGCAATTTGTGATCGCGCAGCGCACGTTTTACCTCGTTGAATTTCTCACCCCCCGGCGCCTTGACGCGAATCCATTCGGGTTTCTTCAAGGGAACGATGGGGATGATTTTCACCGGGTTGCGAGCCGTCTTGTTGACCCCGGTCTGGCGATCGATTTTGGACACACTCATGATGGATGGACTCGCAGTTGCGCCGCGAACGAGGCGGCAAGCTTGTTCGCGATACGTTCCGGAGAATCGACAATGCCGCAATCGCGAGCCTGTGTGACCTTCAAGCCTGGATAGCCGCAGGGGTGGATGGCGGCGAAGGGGGCGAGGTCCATATCGACATTCAGGGACAAGCCATGGTAGCTGCACCCGTTGCGAATTCGCAGGCCAAGCGCCCCGATTTTTGCGTTGCCAACATACACACCAGGGGCTTTGTCATTGCCATGTGCCTCCACGCCGTACTCCGCCAACAGGGCGATGACGGCGACCTCCAGTTTGCGCACCAGAGCCCGCACACCCAGGCCATGCCTGCGCAGATCCAGCAGTGGGTACATCACGACCTGGCCAGGTCCGTGATAGGTAATCTGCCCGCCGCGGTCACTTTGCACAACTGGGATGGCACTGCGAGTATTCGGCAGATTCTCCGGGCTGGTCCGGATTCCCAGCGTATAAACCGGAGGATGTTCTACACACCAGATTTCATCGGCGGATTCCCGCGTCCTCGACGAGGTGAACGTCCTCATTTTTTTCCACATCGTTTCGTAGTCCACCAAACCCAACTGGTGAACAGCGATCGGTGAACAATGATCGGTGACGGGCGGCCGGTGGATGGACATTGCAACGTTGCCTTTTGCAGATCGAAATGGCACCTGGAAATGTACCGGTTGTGGCCTTTGCGCTGATTGTTCGCAGATCACAGAACCATCACCACCGAAGGATGGTCGCACAATTCGCGGTACAGTGCGTCGAGCTGCTCGCGCGACGTCGCGCGCACTGTGCAGGTCACGCTCAGGTAGTTATTCTTCTTGCTGGTGCGCATTTCTACGGTCGCCGGGTCGAAATCGGGGGCGTGGCGCCGAACGACATCGACGATTGCCTGTACCAGTCTGGGTTCACGCCTGCCCATGACTTTCAAAGGAAAATCCGTGGGGTACTCGATCAAGGATTCTTCTGTCACGAATCCATCCCTGCTCGCATGACGCTATTCTTGTAGTCCTGGTACAGCCGGTAAATGCGGCGAAACAATGGGCCCGGCTTTCCAGAACCTACGGTCGCCTGGTCCAGACGCGTGACGGCCAAAACTTCGCGGGTCGAGGATGTCAGCCAGATTTCCTGGGCATCCCGCAGATCGCGTTCAGAAACCGGGCGCACGGCATGCGGAATTTGCGCGGACCTGGCGAGCTCCAGAACCACGTCGTAGGTGATACCGGGGAGCATCAGGTGACTCTTCGGTGGGGCAACCATACACCCATCGCCTACCACAAAGATATTGCTTGCGGCGCCTTCCGTCAGCCAGCCATCCCGCAGCAAAATCGTCTCCGCACACCCTGCATCGACGGCTTGCTGCCGAAGCAAAACGTTCGGAAGAAGCGAAATGGCTTTGATATCGCAGCGTAGCCACCGATTGTCAATGGCCGTGATGGCGCCCACCCCGTTTTCCACCTGATCGACGGGAGGTGTTTGCAGCGGGGTGCTCATCATGAATACCGAGGGAGGGACCCCTTTCGGGAAGGCGTGATCTCGCCTGGCCACGCCCCGGGTCACTTGCAGGTAAATAGACTGGTCTGGCGTGGAATTGAGCGCCACCAGGCGCTCAATCCGGGATGCCCACTCTTCCACGGACAGGGGATTGGTCAGACGCACGCCATCCAGGCTGTGTTGCAGGCGGCGCAGGTGTTCCACTAAACGGAAGGGATGACGCGAATACACCGGAATCAGCTCGTACACGCCATCGCCGAAAATGAATCCGCGGTCCAGTACCGGCACCCGCGCTTCCTCCATCGGCATGAATTGTCCATTCAGATAAATCATGTCTTCACGTATGCCTTCCTGCTCGTGCCCCACAAATTATTACCATTGTCTCAGGGTATCGGCCGGCAACATGCTGTCTTGAACCGGAGATGCCGGAAAGTCTATTCGATCAACAATCGCAAACTGTGCCAGCCTCGAACGAACAAATTTGCAATTCCCACGTTCTCCAGCGCGACCACCGGTCTTTCGCCGAACGGTTTGCCTTCCAGCGCTAGCTTCAGGGTGCCAACGCGGTCACCGGTCCGGATCGGAGCTACCAGAGGCTGCATGCTTTCCATGCTTGCCTTGAGCCGGTCTGCCGGCCCTTTTGAAACCGTGACGTAGTAGTCGTCGGTCAGGCCCGCGCTCAGCACCTCGCGGCTACCTTTCCACACCGGAAAATGATGAATGACCTGTCCGCGACCGTAAACCCTGAAGGTATCAAACGCCTCGAGTCCGAAGTTCAGCAGTTTTTGCGCCTCGACGATTCGGCCGTTCTCCGAGCCGGCATTCATGACCGCTGCGATCACCCGGCGGTCTTTCCGCCGGGCGGTGCCCACCAGACAGTAGCCAGCACTATGCGTCCATCCGGTCTTCATCCCATCCACAAATGGGTCACGTTCAAGCAATAGATTGCGGTTTTTTTGGCTGATGCCGTTGTGCCGGTATTCGCGCAGGCTGTAGAGGGGGAAATATTGTGGAAACTCGTCAATGAGTGCCGCCGACAAGGCCACCAGGTCCGTTGCGGTCGAATAATGCTGGGGATGTTGCAGTCCGGTTACGTTGACGAAATGTGACTGCTTCAGGCCCAGCCGGGCGGCTTCGTGGTTCATGATCTGAACGTAGGCTTCCTCGCTGCCGGCAATGGCTTCCGCAAGCGCCACCGAGGCGTCATTGCCGGATTGCACGATCATGCCGCGCAACAAGGCTTCGATGTCCACTTTTTCCCCTTCTGACAAGAACATCCGGGAGCCGGGGGCGCGGGCGGCCCCGGCGGATACCGTGGTGATCTGGGAAGGCGCTACGCGCTTCTGGCGCAGCGCGTCAAAGGCCACATAGGCGGTCATCAACTTGGTGAGCGAAGCCGGCTCCGTGCGCGCGTCTGCGTTGCGCGCGGCCAACACCTCCCGGCTCTGAAAGTCGACCAGCAGGTAGGCTTTCGACGCGAGGGTCGGCGGACCGGGTGGGGCAGGGGACTGGGCAGCAAGGTTAGCGCTGACGATCAGCGTCAACAAGGCGGTCAGAAGCTTCATCATGAATCGGCTGGAATTATACCGGACCCCTTCGTGCGACGGCACGCTCGCTACAGTGCGCGATTGAATCTGCGGGCGAGGTCTGGAACAATCCGCCACCCCTTTACCAGAGTTCCATCATGCAACGTCGATTTCGAATGCCTGGACCCATGAACGCAGCGTTCCGCCATGCCGCGTTGTTGCTGTTTCTGCTGAGCGCGCCGGCACAAGCCAATGACGGGGTACAAGTCAGGCAGGCCTGGGCACGCGAAACGGTGGCTGGACAAAACGTCGCCGGAATTTATATGGAACTCGTGAGTTCGCGCGATGCGCGCCTGATCGGCGTGTCGTCGCCGGTATCGCGCACTGCGGAACTGCACTCCATGACCATCGAACAAGGAATCATGAAAATGCGCCCCCTGCGTTATCTTGACTTGCCGGCTGGCCGGCCGGTTAGCCTGGCACCAGGGGGAAATCACGTGATGTTGTTCGATTTGAAGAAATCGCTGGCCGCGGGCTCTCGCGTGCCCGTTGTTCTGGACATTGAGATCGACGGCAAGCGATTGACCGTCCATGCGCAGGCCCGGGTGCATGGCCGGGATGCCCAGGCGGCACCGGATGGGCGTCCGTAGTGTCAGCGATCGCAACTGCGGTACCTTGATTTCTTCGGGTCTGTCCCCAGCGGCAACGTGACAGCGAGAATCCCAGGGAAATCGGCCAGGCCTTGAAAGCGCAGCATGTGCTCGCATATTCGAGCCAAGGGCAAATGCATGCCCTCCACACTTCAGGAGAACACACATGACTGGACTTGCTAGATATCACCCCTTCGATGAAACATTCGACGATTTGTTTCGCGGTTTTTTTGTCCGGCCCCTGGCGCTGGAAACCCAGCCGCCGGTCAGCATTCGCATGGACGTAAAGGAAGACGATGGCGCCTACCTCGTGCAGGCGGAAATGCCGGGTTTTGACAAGGACGATATCCAGGTTGCCATCGACGGCAATCAGGTGTCGATCAGCGCGGAGTCCAAACGCATTCGCGAGGAAAAGCAGGGCGCCAAAATCCTGCGAGCCGAGCGTCGTGTCGGGAAGTACTCCCGCGCGTTTGCACTGGCCCAGGATGTGGACGAAACCTCGGCCCAGGCAAAATACAGCGATGGCGTGCTAGAACTGAGGCTGCCGAAAAAGGCGGCGAGCGCGAGCAAGAAACTGCTGATCCAGTAGTCGGTTTCCCTCTTGCCGGACCAAAGGCGGCTGCGGCCGCCTTTGGTTTTTTGGTGCGTAGCGAAAAACACGCTGTAAAATCCGCTCCTTCGAATCCAGTTCACACTGCCAGCACACTGGCGCACCCACCATGGCCCTGTCCGTCACTGATGCCGCGCAGAAGGCGCAGATTCTTGCCGAAGCCCTGCCTTACATTCGCCGCTTCCACGGCAAAACCATCGTGATCAAGTATGGCGGCAATGCCATGACCGACGAAAACCTCAAGCAGTCCTTTGCCCGCGATGTCGTGTTGTTGAAACTGGTTGGCATGAACCCTGTGGTGGTGCATGGCGGCGGCCCGCAGATCGACGAGATGCTCACACGTGTTGGTAAAAAAGGCGAATTCGTCCAGGGCATGCGCGTCACGGACCGGGAGACCATGGACGTGGTGGAAATGGTGCTCGGCGGACTGGTCAACAAGGACATCGTCAATCTGATCAATCAGCATGGCGGCCGCGCCATTGGTCTCACCGGCAAGGACGGTTCTTTCATCCGTGCCCGCAAGATGATGATGCCCGATGCGAACAAAGTCGGCGAGCGGCTGGACATCGGCCAGGTGGGCGAAGTCCAGAGCATCGATCCCGAAATCATTTCACTGCTCGAAAGTCGTGAATTCATTCCGGTGGTAGCGCCGATCGGAGTGGGAGATGACGGCCAGTCCTTCAATATCAACGCCGATCTGGTTGCAGGAAAGCTTGCCGCCGTGCTGGGTGCTGAAAAACTGGTGCTGCTGACGAATACGCCCGGGGTGCTGGATAAACACGGCAAACTGCTCACCGGAATCACGCCCAAACAAGTGGATGAACTTTTCGCGGATGGCACCATTCATGGCGGCATGTTGCCCAAGATTGGATCGGCGCTGGATGCAGCCAAAAGCGGGGTGCGCAGCGTTCACATCATCGACGGTCGTGTGGAACACGCGTTGCTGCTGGAAGTGCTGACCGACCAGGGCGTGGGCACACTGATCCGCCATCGCTGACGTGGCCCGGCGCGCGCCCCATCGGACCTGGATATTCGATCTCGACAACACCCTTCACGATGCGAGGGCCTGGATATTTCCGCACCTCAACCGGTCGATGACCCGTTATGTGGCGGAACATCTTGACCTTGCCGAGGATGTTGCCGATGCGCTGCGCACCACGTATTGGCGCCGTTATGGTGCCACTCTGATCGGATTGATGCGCCATCACGGTATCGACCCGCATCATTTTCTGGCCTGTACACATCACTTTCCCCGGCTGGACACCATGGTGGTGGGACGCCGGGAATTGCGTTGTGCGCTCGATCGTCTGCCGGGCCGAAAATTGCTCTTCTCCAACGCGCCGCAGCGCTATGCCTGCTCGATTCTGGAAATACTCGGCATCGAAAAGAATTTCGAAGACGTGTTTTGCATCGAACGTACCGGATTTCGGCCCAAACCGGATGCCTACGGATTCCGTGAACTGCTGCGTATCTATCGCCTGGACGCCGACGGTTGCATCATGGTGGAGGACGATCTGGAAAATTTGCGCACCGCAAAGCGGCTCGGCATGAAAACGGTCTGGGTCGATGCATCCCACCGGGCGCCCGGCTGGGTCGATGCCAATGTCCGGCATGTCAGCCAGTTGCCACGCCTGCTGCACAAGTTGTATTGAGTGCGGCGGTGTCCAAGTTGATCCTGTTCAGGTAATCTTCGACAACCGAGACCCGTTCAGAGCGCCGAGCCATGCCGACCAAGCCAGGAGAAAGGAAGCATCAGATTCTCCAGACTCTTGCGTCCATGCTGGAGAAACCGAAGAGCGAGAAAATCACCACGGCAGCCCTGGCGGCGCGGCTGGACGTTTCCGAAGCGGCGTTGTACCGCCATTTTGCGAGCAAGGCGCAGATGTTCGAGGGCCTGATCGAATTCATAGAACAGACCTTGTTCGGGTTGGTCAACAAGATCACCACCGAGGAAACCAGCGGACTCAAGCAACTGGAAGCGATCCTCTCGATGCTCCTCGGCTTTGCCTTGAAGAATCCGGGCATGACCCGGGTGCTGATCGGGGATGCGCTGGTCAACGAGAATGAGCGTCTACAACTGCGGATCAACCAGTTGCAGGACCGGCTGGAGGCAACCCTTAAGCAAGCGCTTCGTTTCGCAATCTCGGAAAAACAGCTTCCGGAAAGCACCGATGCCGCCGCGCAGGCGAATCTGATGCTGGCTTATGTGATCGGCCGCTGGCACCAGTTCGCGAAAAGCGGATTCAAGCGCGATCCGACGGACTTCTGGGTGGCCCAATGGCCCGCCCTGGTCTGAGCGGGCGATCGGGGATGCGGGCAATTTTCTGGAGTCTGCTTGTACTGGTCACCGGATGCGGGGCGAGCGACGACGACTTTGCCAAGGTGCTGGTCGGTACGTGGGGTTCCCGCGACGTGGCGCCGGATGATGTGATTGTCGAAAACCGTTTCACGCTATTGCCTGCCGGACGCGTGAATTGGCAGGGCGAGGTGCGCATGCTGGTGCCGGCGGATTTTGAACTGCCAGAGCGTCCTAATTTCGAGGTCAGAAACGGCCGGCTGGTGTACTACTACACGGCCAGTGGTACCTGGAAGGTCCACGACGGATACCTGCACGCCAAGATTGAAACGTCGACTTTGCCCAGTCTGATGCCGATAGGGTTTGCGATCGCCTGGAAATTGAAAGAGGTCAACGGCAAGGAAATGATTTATGCCTCAGCTGCCAATGGTCGCACGCGTGTGGAGTACCGGAAGGAATGAGGGTAGGGCGACGCGCGGTCTGAACCAGGCTCACCCGGCGGTGAAATCGGCGGCACAGGTTGGACGCAATCCTTGTTGACCGGTATTTCCCTTCGCGCAAACTGCGCATTCCGGATCGCGCTTGAGCCTCACGCTGCGCCATTCCATTTCGAGGGCATCCAACAGAAGTAATCTGCCGGTCAGATCCTTTCCCACCCCCGTCAGCAGTTTGAGCGCCTCGGCTGCCTGCATCGCCCCGATAATGCCCACCAACGGGGCAAATACGCCCATCACCGCACAGCGCATTTCCTCGAACTCGCCAACTTCGGGAAACAGGCAGTGATAACAGGGGCTGTCTGTGCGGCGCAGATCGAATACCGCAATCTGTCCGTCAAAGCGCACCCCGGCGCCCGAAACCAGCGGACGATGGAATTTCACGCAGGCGCGGTTGATGGCGTGGCGGGTGACAAAATTGTCGGTGGCATCGATGACCACATCGGCCGCCTGCACCAATTCCTCCAGGCGTGTGCCGCCGACGCGTTCGGCAAGCGGAACCACGGTAATTTCCGGATTGATTCGTTTTAGGGTTGCGTGCGCCGAGTCGACTTTGCGCATGCCGATGGCATCCGTGAAGTGCACAATTTGCCGCTGCAAGTTGGTCAGATCCACGGTGTCGTGGTCGCAGAGGGTCAGACGGCCGATGCCGCTGGCCACCAGATAAAGAGCCGCGGGCGAGCCCAGACCGCCGGCGCCGATCAGCAGTATTTTGGCGGCCAGCAGTTTTTCCTGTCCGTCGATGCCGATTTCATTCAGCAGAATGTGCCGGCTGTAGCGCAGCAGTTGTTGATCGTCCACGGGTCGTCCTGATGCCGGGTGCAAATCGGGAATGTCGAGTTCCGGATGGAAAAGGCCCGATTTGAGCGGGCCTTTTTGCACTGCCTGGGAAGTCGAATAGCCTATTTCTTGCCGATAATTTGCAGGCCCTTGAGAAGGTTCAGCGCCTGGTTCAACTGGTAATCATTTTTGGAAACGATGTCCGGCGGCGAGTCATTGACCGGCTTTTCTTCCGGTTTGTTTGCAGCCGGAGCACCAGAGGGCGCCGAGGGTGACCGGGTTTCACTGCTGCCCTGCGGATTGGCGAGGTGACGGTCCAGGTCCGCTTCACGCACGCGGGCAGTCGCCTCGCCGCCGGTGACGGTGGCTTCCTCCACAACAATATCCGGCGTGATGCCCTTGGCCTGGATGGAGCGTCCGTTGGGGGTGAAATAACGCGCCGTGGTCAGTTTGATGGCGCTGCCATTGCCCAGCTGACGAATGCTTTGCACGGAACCCTTGCCAAAGGTCTGAGTGCCCATGATGACAGCTCGCTTGTGGTCCTGGAGTGCGCCGGCGACGATTTCCGAGGCTGACGCCGAGCCGCCGTTCACGAGCACGACCATCGGTGCGCTCTTGGCTTCCTTGGGCACGCGTTTGAGGTAGTCATCCTGGCTGCCGCCCAGATAATCATTCGGATTGGCAAACATTTTCATCTTGGCGTCTTTGGTGCGGCCTTCGGTGTAAACCACCAGCGCATCGCTGTTCAAAAAAGCCGCCGAAACCGCCACCGCGCCAGTCAGCAGGCCGCCCGGATCGTTGCGCAGATCCAGAACCATGCCTTTCATTGGTCCGGGATTGTCCTTGAAGAGTTTCTCAATGCTCTTGGCCAGCGTCTCGCCGGTGGGTTCCTGGAACTGCGTGACCCGGAAGTAGGCGTAGCCCGGTTCCAGCAATTTGGATTTGACACTTTGAACCTGAATGACGGCGCGGGTGAGTGTCACGACCCGCGGATTTGAGTCCCCTTTGCGGATGAAGGTCAGCGTGATCGAGGTATTGGGCTTGCCGCGCATGCGCTTGACCGCATCGTTGAGCGACATCCCTTTGACGTTGGTGTCGTCCAGTTTGATGATCAGATCGCCGGTTTTGAGCCCCGCGCGCCAGGCTGGCGTATCCTCGATGGGCGACACGACCTTGACCAATCCGTCTTCTTCCATGCCCACTTCAATGCCCAGTCCGCCAAATTCCCCCTGGATACTGACCATCAGATCCTTGTAGGCATCCGCATCGAGGTAAGCCGAATGCGGATCGATACCCGAGAGCATGCCGTTGATGGCTTCGGAGATGAGTTTCTTGTCGTCAATCGATTCGACATAATCGTTCTTGATGGTTCCAAAGACTTCGGTGAAGGCGCGCAGGTCTTCGATCGGCAGGGGCCCGGCATTCTTCTGGGCGACTGCGGAGAAGTTCAGGCTGATCAGTACACCGAGCACGGCGCCGAGTACGATCAGGCCGACTTTCCGGAATTTGCTTTGCATCAAGGTTGCTCCTGAAGCGCCGACGGTTTTGTCCGGCAGCGCGGATTTATTTCAACGATGTCCAGGCAAGCGGATCAAATGGCTTACCCTGATATCGGAGTTCGAAGTATAAACCTGAATCAGGGTTGCCACCGCTGTTGCCGACGGTGGCGATGGTATCGCCGCCCCGGGTTTGATCCCCGGATTTCTTGTACAAGGTCTCATTGTTCCCATACAGGCTCATGTAACCGTCTCCATGATCGAGAATCAGGAGATTGCCGAATCCTCTGAGCCAGTCCGCGTAAACCACCTTTCCGCCGGCCACTGCCTTAACCTCCTGGCCCGGCTTTGCGGCGATGAAGAGTCCCTTCCACGACAGGCCGCTGTCCTGCCGCGGGCCGCCGAACCGGTTGGCGAGTTCTCCGATGACGGGCAGCGCCAGGGTTCCTTTGAGGTTTCGGAAGCTGCCGGCACCCAGTTCCGGTGTGGGGAGCGACTTGTTGGTTATGCGTCTGTCCGGTTTCTTGCGGCCGGATTGCGCAGCCAGTCGCCGGATCAATTGCGTCAGCCTTTGTTCGTCCTGTTTTAGCGTGGACAGCCGTTTGCGATTGTTTTCAATGTCTGCTGAGACCCTTGCGTACAGGGTTTCATGGCGCGCTTTCTCGGATTCCAATCGGCGCACCTGCTCGGTTTCCTCATTCTGCAAGGCGCGCAATTCGAGGCCTTTCCTGCGGGTTTTGTCGCTTAATGCCTCCAACGCGGCCAGGTCCGCGCGCAATTTGGTGAGAATGCCGGCGCGCGCCCTCGAGATATACCCCAAGTATTGAAACTGGCGCGCAATTTCATTCGGGTCTTCTCCGTTCAGGACCAGCTTCAGGGCGTCGGACGGGCCATCGACATATTGACGATGCAACAAGTTGCCGAGGGTTTCCTGCTCGGCCGCAATATCTTCCTGCAAGGTGCCTGCCTGTCCCTGAAGTTTTGCAACGGCGCTGGCGGTGGCGCGGCGCCGCGCCACCAGTTCATCCAGCTTGCGCAGGGTGTTGCCGATGGCGCGTTCGGAGCTCTTGAGGGCGTTGGCAGCCTCAGTTCGGGACTCTTCCGACTCTGCGAGGCGCTTTTGCAGGGATTCGATGCGGTCCCGCAATTCCCGGAGTTCGTCCCGCGGGCCGGCCTGCACGTCCGCCGACAACACGCACGACCATACGGCTAATGCCACCACACACAGCCGGCATGACAGCAGTGGCAAACAGTCAATCAAGCTCGCGCGCGCGATTGCGCAGCAACCGCCGCCGCGGCCTGTGCCGCTTTTTCCGGATCGCCCAGGTAATAATTGCGCATGGGTTCGAGATTTTCGTTCAGTTCGTAGACGAGCGGAATGCCGGTCGGGATGTTCAGGCTCACGATGTCGGCATCCGAAACCTTGTCGAGAAATTTCACCAGTGCTCGAAGAGTATTGCCGTGGGCGGCGACGATGACCTGTTTGCCGGCTTTGACCTGCGGCGCAATGGTCTGGTTCCAATAGGGTAAAAAACGCGCAACGGTGTCTTTCAGGCATTCGGTGAACGGAATCTCATCGGGCGCCAGTGCCGCGTAGCGGCGGTCGTTTCCCGGAAACCGGGCATCGATCCGATCCAGCGCAGGCGGGGCAATGTCGTAGCTGCGGCGCCACTGCAAAATTTTCGCTTCCCCATACTGCGCAGCCATTTCCGCCTTGTTCAATCCTTGCAGCGCGCCGTAGTGGCGTTCGTTCAGTCGCCAGGACAACTGCTGCGGGATCCACAACTGATCCAGCTCTTCCAGTACGATCCAAAGTGTGCGGATGGCGCGCTTGAGCACTGACCCATGGGCCAGGTCGAAACGGAAACCGTTTTGCAACAGGAGTCGGCCGGCTTCGCGGGCTTCCTCAACGCCTTTGGGGGACAGGTCCACGTCGGTCCACCCGGTGAACCGGTTTTCCTTGTTCCACACACTTTCTCCATGGCGGAGCAGCACAATTTTTTTCATGATTCCTGGATGTCTGAGGGATACGATGGTCGCGATGGATGACCCAGGCTGGAATTGTAGCCTCAGTGCATGCCGGGTTGCCGCAGCTCTTGATTGGTGATGCGGACTGCAATTTGAGACAACTGATCGAGGACCGGTTCTGACGACACACGCGCCACCCATCACGCTCCCCGGATTTGCCTACGCCGCCATGCTGATCGCTGGCCTGGGTTGGGCGGCGCCGTTTTTGAGTCCCAATTTTCTCGAGCCTGTTCCGAGCTTTTATGGTGAATCCGTCGCCGTCCTGCTGGGACTGCTCGCGTTTACTTGCCTGCGCGCGTCGAATTTGGGTGCCGGCTTGGAGATTCCCCGCGGCAGTCTGATGTTTCTGGGGTTGGCGGCACTGGTTCTGCTGCACGCAGCGCTGGGTCGCAGCGCTTTTTTCCAGCAGAATGTTCTGGCGGTCCTTTACCTTCTGTGGGCGCTATTGGTGTCCTTGCTGGGCTGGCAACTGCGGGAACAATTCGGGCTGCAGAAGCTTCTGGTTTGCATGTCCTGGTTCACCCTGACCGGTGCCGTGCTTAGCGCGCTGATCGGCTTGGCGCAGGTGTGGGGAATTCCGACACCGTTTGTGCCTTATGTGGTCCCGCGTCTGGATGCCAGGGTGTATGCCAACGTCGGCCAGACCAATCACCTGGCGAACTACCTTTGTCTCGGCCTGGTAGCCCTGGGGTATCTGTTCAGCGTTGGCCGTCTGCACAGGATGCCGGCCCTGCTGCTCGCGCTCCCGCTGCTTTGGGTTGCTGCAATGTCCGGCTCTCGCAGCGTCTGGCTTTATTTGCCTGCCCTGCTTGGCTTATCGCTGCTGTGGCGTTGGAAAATGCCTTCTGAAACGGCAAGTCGGCGCTGGACGTTCTTTGCCGTCTTGCTGGGAGGCTACCTGGTTGCCCAATGGGCGGTCGACCTGCCAGTCCTGGTGCCCGAGAAACCGATGGAAACGGTGTCCAGCCGGATCGACAAGCTCGGCATGCACTCTCCTGTGCGACTGCGCATGTGGCACGCGGCCTGGCTGATGTTTGCCGACGCGCCCGTTCTTGGCCAGGGGTTCCGGCAATTTGCCGGGGAACACTTTCTTTTGAATGCCCGGTTGCCTCCGCCACGAATCGAAAATGAAGTGCTGGACCATGCGCACAATTTGATTTTCCATGCCCTGGCCGAATTCGGCAGCGTCGGGTTCGTCGTTCTGCTGGCCGGTTTCTTTTCCTGGGTCGCGGCGATGCGCAGAATGGGGCGCACACCGGAATCGTTCTGGCTGGTTGCCGTGGCTGCGATTCTGGGAATACACAGTATGCTAGAGTACCCCTTGTGGTATGCGTACTTTCTGGGAATCGCGGCGCTGGTGTTGGGCGTATCCGAGTCAAAATCGGTTCGGGTGGGCGACAGGGCGAGCCTGAAATTCTTATTGCCCTTGATTCTCGCCTTTGCCTGGATGTCGGCGGCCAATATCTACTCGGATTATCGAACGCTTCAGTCCCTGCAGGGAAACCGTGTCGGCGCCCGGAATGTGGACGCCGGCGGGAAAATGCTCAACGGCCTGCTGGAGCTGCAAAAGCACTCCGTGTTTGCGCCTTTTGTCGAGCTCGCACTTTCACGAGTGATGGAATTGAACCGCGATCGCATTCAGGACAAGCTTTTCCTGAACGCTGCCGTGATGCGTTTTGCGCCCGCTGTCGACGTTGCGTACCGGCATGCCATCCTGCTGGCATTGGGCGATCGGGACAAGGAGGCCTGGATGCAATGGCAATTGGCAGAAGCCAATCACCCTCTGGGGCGAAATGTGGCACTGGAATGGCTGCGTGGGCCGAGGCTGGCCAATGATGCTGGCGCACGCAAACTGTTGGGTTTCGCAACGGCGGGAAGTCGCGGAACGGATGCACAAGAAAGGGAAATCCATTGACGTTCATACAAAACAACATCTGGCTGGTTCTTGCCGCGCTCATCAGTGGCGGTGCGCTGGTCTGGCCTCTCATCAGCCGGCGGCTCAGCGGTATACCGGAGCTGGGCGCGCAAGCGGCCGTTGCCTTGATCAATCGTCGCGATGCACTCGTTGTGGACATCCGGGAGCCGGCGGAATTTGGTTCCGGTCATCTGCAGGACGCAAAGAATATTCCCTTCGCGCAGGTGCAAAAGCGCGCAGGTGAGTTGGAAAAATCCAAAAACAAACCCTTGCTGGTCTGTTGCCAGACGGGGAGCCGGTCCCATGCAACGGCGGCGATCCTGAAAAAAGCCGGATTCCAGGAAACATTCGTGCTCGCCGGCGGCATTCACGCCTGGCAGCAGGCCGGCCTTCCTCTGGAAAAGGGTTAAATGGGCAGGGTCATCATGTACTGCACCGCCGTATGCCCTTATTGCGTGGCGGCCGAACGGCTGCTGCAGCGAAAAGGCGTGGCAGACATTCAGAAGATTCGCGTGGACATGGAGCCGGATCGCCGGATGGAAATGATTCAGCGAACCGGACGCAGGACCGTGCCGCAGATTTTTATCGATGATCATCATGTCGGCGGATTCGATGATATGGCCGCGCTAGACCACGAAGGCCGGCTGGATCCCTTGTTAGCCAGCGCTTCCGGGAATGCGGGCCCGGCTTCCGATTAAAAACCATTTCCCAACCTGACGGACCAACATGAGCCAGCCCTCCACGACTCCCAGCCAGCCGACCTTCACCATTGAAAAATTGTTCGTCAAGGATCTTTCGGTGGAAGTGCCGAACGCACCCAAAATCTTTCTGGAGCGGGATCCGCCACAAATCGAGATTCAGATGAACAATAACGCCGGGCCGATCGACAACGGCTATTTCGAGGCCACCCTTAATGCCACGGTGACGGCAAAACTGGGCGAGAAAACGGTGTTTCTGGTCGAAGCCAGCCAGGCCGGCGTGTTTCAGATTCGCAACGTTCCGGATACCGAGATGGAAGCGGTGCTGGGGGTGACTTGCCCCAACATCCTGTTTCCGTATCTGCGGGAAGTTATTTCGGATGCGGTGGTGCGGGCGGGGTTTGCACCGGTCATTCTTAATCCAGTCAATTTCGAAGCCATTTTCCAGGCGCAGAAACAGGCAAAAGCCCAGCCGGCCGGCGCCACGCACTGATACCCTTGGCATGTCCGCCAGATTTCGCTGTTGCATAGCTTTGGTGTTGAGCCTGCCGGGCATGGTGGCAGCGCTGGAATTCCGCTCGATCGCTGAGCCTGGCGCGGTGTTGTTTGACGCGCCGGCGGGCAAAGCGAGCAAGTTGTTCATCCTGTCTGCAGGATATCCGGTAGAAGTGATTGTCAACACCGGCGGCTGGTCCAAGGTGCGAGACCAGACCGGGCAGTTGGCGTGGATAGAGGACAAACACTTTTCATCACGCCATTACGTCATGGTCAAAAAACATGGTGCAGAGGCGAGACGAGCGCCGGAGGACACTGCGCCGGTGGTGTTCTCTGCCGAACTGGATGTGTATCTCGAATTGATCGAGGCCTCCGCTGGCTGGGCAAAGGTCCGCCATGCGGATGGCGCGACCGGTTTCGTCAAAATCACGCAACTCTGGGGATTATGAATCTCGCAGTTCTCGGCGCCGGCGCCTGGGGAACGGCAATGAGTATTGCCTTGAGTACGCGGCATGCGATCAGGCTTTGGGCAAGGGACCCTGCTGTGGCCAGGCAAATCGCTGCAGAGCGGACCAATGCGCGATACCTTCCGGGCGCAATGCTGCCCGAGTCGATTCTTGTTGCCGAGCAAGCGGGGTCCGTACTTGCAGATGCCGAACTGGTGATCCTGGCCGTGCCCACGGCGGGACTTCGCGAGGCCTTCCGCCTGGTTGCTGCGCAAGGGGATTGCACGGACGTAGTCTGGCTGTGCAAGGGATTCGAAGCGGGTAGCGCCAAATTTCCACACCAGATGGCCGCGGAAGAGCTCCCGGCGGGCTTTCGAACCGCGGCACTGTCCGGGCCGAGTTTTGCCGACGAAGTGGCCAGAGGGTTGCCCGTTGCGGTGACCCTGGCCTCTCACGACGCGACGTTTTCCGCCACCGCCGCGCGGGCACTGCATACCGGGCGTCTGAGGGTCTATTCCAGCGACGATTTGGCTGGCGCCGAAACGGGCGGCGCAGTCAAAAATGTGATGGCAATTGCGGTGGGCGTTGCCGATGGGTTGAACTTGGGGGCGAGTGCCCGCGCCGCATTAATTACCCGAGGGCTGGCCGAAATCACGCGTCTTGGCCTGCGGCTGGGCGGCCGCCTGGAAACCTTCATGGGGCTCGCGGGTATTGGGGATCTGGTCCTGACGGCGACATCGGATCTGTCACGCAATCGACGCGTGGGCCTGCAACTGGCGGCTGGGAAACCGTTGTCCCGGATTCTGGCCGAACTGGGTCATGTTGCCGAAGGGGTCAACACGGCGCGCGAAGTCCAGCGCCTGGCACAACAATTTGGCATTGACATGCCGATCACCGATACCGTGTGCCGACTCCTCGATAACCGCATTACGGCACCGAAAGCTGTAGAAGAGTTATTACAGCGCGAGCCAAAATCGGAGAGCGAGCGCTAACTGTGAGGCATCCGGAAATGGTTCTGGCGCCACGCTTCGTAAACCACAACGGCGACGGCATTGGAGAGATTCAAGCTGCGATTGCCTGGGATCATCGGCACGCGAAGACGATGTCCCGGTTCGAAATTTTCCAGCAGTTCTTGCGGTAGGCCTCGAGTTTCAGGCCCGAAGACCAATACGTCCCCCGGTTGGTACTGAACTGTGTCGTAAGCGGTCGTCGCCCGGGTGGACAACCCGAATATCCGGCAATCGCCGAGCGCGACAAGCAGTGCGCGCCAATCCCGATGCACCCGGACCTCGGCATATTCGTGGTAGTCGAGTCCCGCACGCTTCAATTTCCGGTCATCCAGCCGATAACCCAAAGGTTCCACCAGATGAAGGTGAGCGCCGGTGTTCGCGCACAGGCGAATGACATTGCCGGTATTGGGGGGTATTTCCGGTTGAAACAACACCACATGGAACATTTTCTGGTTGCACCGACAAAAATTAAAGTTTAATCTTCCAATTCAATAGACTACAATTTAAATCTAAAGTTTAGGTTAAGGGTGTCACCAAACTCGAGTTCTGGATGGGCAGACCCGAAAAAATTCGACTAGGAGAAATTCTCCTTCAGCAGAAATTGCTGACCGAGGATCAACTCAAATCCGCGCTGGAGCAACAAAAGCGCAGCGGGCGCAAGCTCGGACGCATTTTCATTGATAGCGGTTATGTGACCGAAGAGCAGATTGGTGGCGCCTTGGCGCGCCAGCTTCAGGTGCCGTTCATCAATCTCAAGCATTTCAACATCAAGCCCGAAATTGCCAACCGGTTGCCGGAAACCCTGGCGCGCCGGTTCCGGGCAATCGTTCTCGAAGACGTGGGTAAAGCGTATCGGATCGGCATGGCGGATCCGACCGATTTGTTTGCGTATGACGAAATCAGCCGGGTGCTGAAACGAGACGTCGAACTGGCGGTGGTGAGCGAGTCGGTGCTGTTGCAGACCATTGACCGGGTATACCGCCGCACGGAAGAAATCAGCGGGTTGGCCCAGGAACTGGGCCTCGAACTGGGCGATGCGGTGGATTTTGCAGGGATGGGCCTGGCGCCGGGCTCCGAAGATGCGCCGGTGGTCAAGCTGTTGCAATCCTTGTTCGAAGATGCGGTACAGGTGCGCGCGTCCGACATTCATATCGAGCCGCAGGAAACCAAGCTCCTGATCCGCTTCCGGATTGACGGCGTGCTGCACATGCAGGCCGAGGCGGAGTCCAAAATCGCGCCGGCGCTGGTGTTGCGGTTGAAACTGATGTCCGAACTCGACATCTCTGAAAAGCGCATGCCGCAGGACGGCCGCTTCAACGTAAAAGTACGCAACAACGAGATAGATGTGCGAATTTCGACCATGCCGACCCAGTATGGCGAATCAGCAGTCATGCGGCTGCTCAATCGAAGCGGCGGCATTCTCGGCCTCGACCGCATCGGGATGCCGGCAAAAATGCTGGAGCGGTTGCGTACGATCATCCATCGCCCCAGCGGCATGGTGTTGGTGACCGGACCCACCGGTAGTGGCAAGACCACGACGCTGTATGCGGCGCTGCACGAACTGAATACCCACGAACGAAAAATCATCACGGTCGAAGATCCGGTGGAGTACCGGCTTCCAGGCATCAATCAGGTGCAAATCCACGAGAAAATTGAACTGACTTTTTCCCGGGTGTTGCGAACCGCACTTCGCCAGGATCCGGACATCATTCTGGTGGGGGAAATGCGGGATCAAAACACAGTGGAAACCGGGCTGCGCGCGGCAATGACCGGCCATCTGGTGTTGTCCACGCTGCACACCAACGACGCCATCAGCACACCCATCCGGCTGCTGGACATGGGCGCGCCGCGGTATATGGTGGCAATGTCGCTGCAGGTGGTGGTTGCGCAACGCCTTGCGCGCATGGTCTGCGAGAACTGCATCGAAGAACACGTGCTGACTCCCTCCGAACACGAGTGGATGCGGCTTGCCGTCCAGGATGCCGTGGACGAAACAAAATACGTTATGGGGCGTGGATGTACGCAATGCAACGGCACCGGTTATCTGGGCCGCACCGGCGTCTATGAAATGCTGGAGATGACCCGGCCCGTGGTGGAGGCGGCAAATCAGCCCGACCCGGCGATTTTTCTGGAAGAAGCCCGCCGCCAGATTCGCGGTGCCTCGCTGCGTGACCACGTCATCGAACTGGTCAGAGCCCGCCGCACCACCGTAGAGGAAGCCATGCGCACCAGTGCGCAGGCCGACGGCTGATGGGTTATTTTTCCTACAAGGGTCGCAATGCCAGTGGTCAGCTGGTGCAGGGGGTCATCGAAGGCGCCGATACGGCGGCCATTGCGACGCAGTTGTTCAGCTCCGGTATTACCCCGCTGGATATTGGCGAAACCACGTCGGCGCAGTCGGCCAATGTTGGCGAGGTTTTCGCGCGATGGAATCGCGCCCCCGTGCGCAATGAAGACCTGCTGCTCTTCAGCCGCCAGATGCATACCTTGCTCAGGGCTGGCGTGCCCATCATGCGTGCGCTGGCCGGCTTGCAGGAATCGACCAGCAACCCGACCTTCAAGGCCGTATTGGCGAGCATTCGCGAGAATCTGGACGGCGGTCGCCCACTCTCGGCGGCTTTGCAACGCCAGAACGGCGTGTTTTCGCAGTTCTATGTGGCGATGGTCTTCGTGGGGGAGACCACCGGCCGGCTGGAAGAAATCTTTCTGCGGTTGTTCGATCACCTGGAATTTCAGGAATTCATGCGCAACCAGGTCAAGTCGGCGCTGCGTTACCCGATGTTTGTCATAGCCGCCATGATTGTTGCGCTTCTGGTCATTAATATTTTCGTGATCCCGACCTTTGCCAAGGTCTACAAGGGCTTCAACGCGGAACTGCCGATGCTGACCAAGGTGCTCATCGGTTTTTCCAACTTTATTGTCTCGAGTTGGCCATTTCTGCTGGCCGGGGTGATTGGACTGGTTATTGCCTTTCGGACTTACACCAAAACGAAGACCGGTCAGTATGAATGGGACAAGATCAAGATGCGCATTCCCATTGCCGGGAAAATTGTGCAGAAGGCGACTTTGGCGCGTTTCTCCAGAAGTTTTTCCCTGTCGATGCGTAGCGGTGTGCCGGTCGTCCAGGGACTCACTCTGGTGGCGCAAACGGTGGACAACAGTTTTGTCGCCAGGAAAATCGAAGGCATGCGCGAAGGTGTCGAGCATGGAGAAAGCGTGCTGCGCACGGCGATCAATGCCGGTGTTTTCACCCCCGTTGTCTTGCAGATGATCATGGTTGGCGAGGAATCCGGCGCCATTGACGAAATGATGGGGGAAATAGCGCAAATGTATCAGCGCGAGGTCGAATACGAGCTGCGAACACTCGGAGCGCAGATCGAGCCCTTATTGATCATCATGCTTGGCGTGCTGGTGCTGATCCTCGCGTTGGGCGTGTTCCTGCCGATCTGGGATCTGGGTCAGGCGGCAATGAAGAGATGAATCTTGGACCTGCACCTACCCCGGCGGCGTGGCGCCACCCGGCTCGAAAGGGTGCTGGCCTTGGTGCTTTTCGCGGGATTTGTCGGCATTTTTCTCGACCGGATGGCGTTCTACCAGGAATATGCGGAAAAAACTGCCATGGAACTGACGGCGGCGAATATCCGCGCGGGGATGCGGTCCAGGGTCGCGGAACTGATCCTGGCAAACCGTGCCGACGAAATAGCGCGCATGGCGGACGACAATCCCATCAACTTTCTGGACAAATTGCCGTACAACTACGTGGGCGAATTCGACGGCGCACCGCCAGGACTGCTTGCGGGCAAGTGGTACTACGACCGGCAGAACCGGGAACTGGTGTACGGCGTCAACAATCAGCGGCACTTTGCGTCCCTGGCGGGCGCGAACCCCGTGGTCCGGTTCCAGACAACGCGGGTGTCCGCGGAATCCGGAAATTCACAAAACGTGCGCAATGTCTGGGTCAAATTCGTCCCGAAGGACGAATACCGCTGGCAACCCTGATTTGGGCACGAATCATGCAAAGAAGCAGGTCCAGAAGCCGTTGAAGGTTCAATTTGAGTTGTGACATGGAAAAAGAGGAGCGCGCGCAATGATTGCAGCCAAGACAGGAAAACGGGAAAAAGCGCGGGGTTTTACGCTGATTGAGCTGGTTGTCACCATCAGCATCATCGCGATTCTCGCCGCGGTGGCCTTGCCCCGATACATCACCTTGCAGACACAGGCGCGGATCGCGAAGACCCAGGCCATTTATGGCGGCATCCGCTCCGCGGCCGCGCTGGCGCACGCGCAGGCCATCGCGACGAATTCCACGACTTCGGCCACCGTCGCGATGGAAGGCGTCAATGTGACCCAGGTGAATGGTTATCCTGCTGCAACCAACGCGGGAATCGTCACGGCGTTGCAAATCGACGCGACTGGCGACGATGTCACGATCACACAGGGTCCGCCGACGCTGACGTTGGACACGAATGGCGGCACCGCGCCAAATTGTAGAGTCAGCTATACGGAAGCGCCGGCGCTGAATACGGCCCCAACCATTGTCGCTGTGACGACCGGCTGCTGAGGAATAAGCATTGTGGATTTGCGAGTGTGAATTTGGAGATGATTCTTGAATAGCATTATTTTTTGCAAAAAAAAAGGAGTGGAGAATGAAGGCTGATCAAAATGGTTTTACGTTGATTGAACTGGTGGTGGTGATTGTGATTCTGGGGATACTTTCCGCAGTTGCGCTGCCGAAATTTATCAACCTGTCCAACGAGGCTGCGCTGGCCGCTACTCAAGGGGTTGCGGGTTCGATTTCATCGGCCACCTCGATCAACTATGCCGCGCGCAAAGTCAGCAACGCTGCCAGCATCGGTCCACTGACCAGCTGTGACAACGTCATCACAAATATCAACTCGTTACTGGCCGGTGGATTGCCAACCGGGTATCAAATCGATCCCAGTGCGGTAGCATGCACGGATGGCAACACGGCCACGTGCGTTGTAAGAAATACGAGCGTTACACCAAACACGACGGCGAACGCGATCGTTGTCTGCGTAAGCCCATGAACGACTGATTGTTCTGTTTGCACCGGGATCTGCGGTCGTTGGCGGATTCCCGCGGGCTGCGTGCCGAGTTCAATCTGGTTGTCTCGAAAATGATGGTCCGTGCCGTACCCGGCGGTTCGGTTGGTTTCTCGATGATCGAATTGATTGTCGTGATCCTGATCCTTGGCATTCTCGCGATCGTGGCGATCCCGAGGCTGATCGGAGTTGAAACCTTCAACACAAAGGGATTCTCCGATCGAGTGGCGGCCGGACTTCGTTTTGCGCAAAAACAGGCGGTGGCCAAACGCCGCAACGTCTGTGTCAGTGTTACGGCGTCAAACATAACCTTCAACTACGCTTCTGCTGCCGGGGCCGGTACGGCGTGCGATACGCCTCTCGCGGGTCCCGGCGGGGAGTCACCTTTTATCGTGGCGGTGGAGCCGCGCGGCGTTGGCGTAGTTACGTTGTCGCCGGTGACAACATTCAGGTTCAGTGCATTAGGGCGACCCTCGGCGGGACAGTCCTTCACCGTCACTGGCGACGGCAGTGTAACCATCACCGTGGAGTCTGAAACCGGGCATGTTCGCTCCTGATCCCGCCGCTGCCCGCGCTCGGTCTGAAATCTCGCGGATTCCCGGACCACGACAAGGTGGCATTTCGCTGATCGAACTGATCCTGTTCGTCGTGATTGTCGCGATAGGTGTGGCCGCCTTGCTCCAGGTGTTCAGCACCACTGTCCGCAAAAGTGCAGATCCGATCCTCCGCAAGCAAATGCTCTCGATTGCGGAAGCGCTGATGGAAGAAATTCAGGCGAAGCCCTTTACCTATTGCGATCCTGACGATTTCAATGCTGCCACTGCTGGCGCAGCGCTGGTGGGGGCGGGCAATTGCCAGGCAACGGTCGAAGCGATCGGGCCCGACGGCGGAGAATCGCGCTACAGCGCCGCGACGCCGTTTGACAACGTCAACGACTATCACGGCTTCGACTCCAATACTGCAGCGCCAGCAGGTATTCGCGATTTGTCCGGCGCGGCGATCACCGGCTTGGCGGGATACCGGGCCCGGGTGTCGATTGCCACGCAGGCATTGGGGCCGGCGGGCTTGGAAGTGCCGGCCATCGACGTCAACGGCGCACCGCAGTCTCTGGTCATCACCATCACGGTCAACGGGCTGGGGAACGAGAGTCTGGTGTTACAAGGGCACCGAACCCGCTTTGCCCCCAATTCTCTATGAGCTCACGCGACCGATCGGACTTTTGTTCTCGCAACGCGGGATTCACACTGGTCGAGGCGGTCATCACGATCGTCCTCACCGGCATCCTCGCCGGGGTGGTAGCGGTGTTTGTCACCGTGCCTGTGAAGGGATATCTGGATATGGCGCGGCGGACGGAATTGTCCGACATCGCGGACAGTACGCTACGCCGGATCGCACGCGACATCCGCGCGGCATTGCCCAACAGTGTACGGGTGGCCGGGGGTTGCGCGGGGGGGCTGGGCACGACCTGTTTTCTCGAATTCATTCCGATCAAGGGGGCGGGCCGTTATCGCGAAAGGGGCCCGGGCGACTTCCTTGACTTCACTGCGGCGGCAGACAGCTTCGCCGTGATCGGCCCGGGTGTCGACGTCGCGGGGGGCGACTCGATGGTGATTTTCAACCTCGGCATCCCGGGTTCCGACGCGTACGGAGGCAGCAACCGCCGCCTGTTGACCACGACGGGAACGGGACTGGGAAATGTCGCTTATGCGGGCGGCGTATTTCCTTTTGCTTCGCCCGCCCGCCGCTTCCAGATTGTTGGCGGGCCGGTGACGTATGCCTGCGCGCCCGCCGGCAACGGCGTATTGCAACGTTATTCCGGGGCCGGTTATGCATTCAACCCGACGCAGTCGCCCAATTCGACGCCACCGCCAATCGCACCGGTGCTGCTGGCCAGCCGTGTGAGCTTTTGCCGTTTCGAATATCAGGCCGGCCCCACCCAGGGGAGCGCGCTGGCGACCCTGCATCTGTCGCTCACCCGGGACGGCGAGACGGTCAGCCTGGTTCACCAGATGCATGTCAACAATGTTCCCTAGGCACGCACGCGGATTTTCCATGATGACCGCCATCTTTTTGCTGGTGGTGATTGCCGTGCTGGCGGGGTACATCGTTTCCCTGTCGAATACACAGCACACTTCTGCCACGCTCGATTTCCAGGGGGCGCGCGCGTATCAGGCGGCTTATGCGGGCATGCAATGGGGCGTGCACAGGACACTGAATGGTGCTACCTGCGCCGGGTCGATGTTGCTTTCCGGGGATCTTGCCGGCTTCGCTGCAACGGTCGCTTGCACGCCCTTTCCTTACAGTGAAGGCGGCGCAGCGCGTACCGTTTATCGCATAGTTTCTACCGGCTGCAGCCCTCCCGCGGCGGGGGTTTGTCCGGGGACTGCCGGAAACTATTACGTCGAACGCCAGATTGAAGTGACACTCGACGAATGAGTCATCTCGAACAATTACCAGGCTTTCCCGGGCGCTGGTCAGAATTTCCGGTGAAGGAAATCACACCCGCCTCGGGCAGGACGGTGAACCGAAACCTGGCGCGGATTTTGGTCATGCTCACATGGCTGCTCGGGATCGGCAGCGTGCATGCGCAGATCGCGTTTCGCGCCGCTTCCTCTGGCGCACTTGATACGACCACGATCACCCTGCGTGGAGTGGGCGCTGCGGCGGAAATCAATCCGGGGCCAAGCGCTGCCTGTGCTCCCACGGAATTCATCACGCCGGCCATTCCCGCCGGAACGCCCGGCGACTTGTTGGTGGCTGTTGTCATCAACCGGGACGCGGCGACACTGGTCGTTTCGGGTGCCGCCTGGAATGTGCTGCACACCAACACGCAGGCCGGCCATCATCCCAGGGTGTACTGGCGGCTCGCCACCGGCGCAGATGCGCTGACGGTGACAAAGACCGGGACTTGCACGGCGAACGGCGTGATGATCGGCCAGGTGGCGCGCTACAACGGGGTCGATTTCCTTCAGACGTTCGAGCCCACGGTGAGAGCCGGATATCAGACGGCCGCAGCGGTGGTAAACCACGCGGGAGGCACCATCAATGCCACGCTCGCCAATTCTCTTTCCCTGTTTGCAGCCATGGTTGCCGACAACAACACCGTGAACGCACCCACGCCTGCCGCGTTTACTGCAGCGTTCAATACGCAGACCGGGACCGGTAACGATGCAACCGTTGCGCTATTCCACAATCTCGAGACCACCACCGGTAACAAGGGCGCTTACGCGTCCACGATGAGCGCCACGGACCCGAGCACCGGCGTGTTCGCGATCGTCCGGCCGGCCTTGGGCCTTACGATTCCTGTGCCGGCCGGCACAATGGTCGGCGATGTGATGATCGCAGCGGTCACGGTGCGTCCGTGCAGCAACGCGGGTTTGCCTTGTACGGTGACCATCGGCGCGCACGCGGACTGGACGTTGGTCAATTCGCAACAGCAGCCGGCGGGCGGGGGCACCGGCGGCAACGGCAACCAGTTGTTCGTCTATCAGCGCGTGGTCACTGGCACGGAGCCGGCTGCCTATACCTGGACTTTCGGCGGTGCCCCGATTCACGCCGGGGTAGCCGGGGGAATTCTGAGCTTCTCCGGTGTGGATACTTCGAGTCCGATCGTCGCCCAGCAGGGTGCGATCACCGCATCCGCGAGCAGCCACACGGCGCCGCAAATCAACACCGGCACCGTGACAGACACGATGCTGGTGAGCACGCATGCGTCCAATTCCTCCACCTTCTGGGTGCCTCCGGCGGGCATGACGGAGCGTGTCGATGTGGCATCTCGCGTTGTGACCAATGACCTCGGTCTTGCCATCGAGATGAATACAGAGGTGCGGGCGGCGGCGGGTCTGACCGGCACGCGCACGGCAACCTACCTGACGCCCGGCACCCCGGCGAACGACACGGGGGTCACGCATTTACTGGCGCTGCGGCCGGCGGCAAACATCAATCACTATCGGGTGCAGAACAATGCCACCGGGGTCAATTGTCAGGCAGAAAACGTGACGATCACTGCGCACAATGCCGCCCACACCGCCACCGCAGCGACCGGCCGGACCATCACGGTGACGGCGGTGCGCGTTTCGGGTGCCGCGGGCAATCACGGCGACTGGACGCTGGTGACCGGGACAGGCGTGCTCAACAACGGCGCGGCGGACGACGGGGTGGCGACTTATGCGTTCGCCGCCGGCGAAAACACGGTTGTCCTTGCCTTGAAGG
>JBJXFN010000243.1:0-17943 GCA_046155535.1 Burkholderiales bacterium | reverse complement strand
CGCGGCCGCGATCGAACAGCAGGCGCTCGACCGCGTGCGCGATCGGGGTCTTGCCAACCGCGGGCAGGCCGGTCAGCAGCACCGTCACGGGCTGCTGACCGAAGCGAGCGGCGCGCTCCTCGGAGCTCACCGGGCTGGACGGCTGCTCGAGTCCGGCCGCCGCCGGCTTGTCCCAGACGTTGGCCTCATCGCCAGCGGCGGTGGAGTCCAGCACCATCCCCGCGCCGACGGTCACGTGCGTGAGTCGATCGATGATGATGAACGCGCCGGTCTCGCGGTTGCGCCGGTAGGGATCCAGTGCGATCGCCTGAGCCAGCTCGAAGCGGCAGAGACCTATCTCGTTGAGTGTCAGCGCCGGGGCCGGCTCGCGTCGCAGCGTGTTGACGTCCATGCGATAGCGCAGCGTCGTCACGCGCGCCGGCGTCGTGCGCGTGGTGTGTTTGATGATGTAGTCCTTGCCCGGGAGCAGGGGCGCGTCGGCCATCCACACCACGGTGGCGTCGAACGTCGCCGTGCTGTTGGGCAGGTTGTCGGGTCGGACCAGCATGTCGCCGCGCGAGACGTCGATCTCGTCCTCGAGCGTCAGCGTCACGGCCTGCGGGGCGAAGGCCTCCTCGAGATCGCCATCCAACGTGACGATGCGTTCGACGCGACTGGTGCGCTTCGAAGGCAGCGCCATCACGGTGTCGCCCCGACGCACGCGACCCGACGCGACCGTGCCGCAGAAGCCTCGAAAGTCGAGGTTGGGCCGGTTCACGTGTTGTACCGGGAATCGGAAGTCGATCAGGTTGCGGTCGGACGCGATGTGCACGTTCTCGAGCAGGTGCATCAACGTGGCGCCGTCGTACCACGGCATGTTCGCGCTGCGGTGGATGAGGTTCTCGCCCGGAAGGGCGGCGATCGGCAAGAATCGCTGATCGATCATCTCGAGCCGCGCCGCAAACTCGCGGTACTCGTCGACGACCTCGTCGAAGCGCGCCTGCGAATAGTCGACCAGGTCCATCTTGTTGACCGCGACGATGATGTGCTTGATGCCGAGCAGCGAGACGATGAACGAGTGCCGCTTGGTCTGGGTCTGCACGCCATGCCGCGCGTCGATCAAGATGATCGCGAGGTCACACGTGTTCGCACCGGTCGCCATGTTCCGGGTGTACTGCTCGTGGCCCGGGCAGTCGGCGATGATGAACTTGCGCTTGGCGGTCGAGAAGTAGCGGTACGCCACATCGATGGTGATGCCCTGCTCGCGCTCGGCCCTGAGCCCATCGGTGAGCAGCGCCGGATCGAACGCGCCGCCCGTGGTGCCAAAGCGCTTGGAATCCACCTGGAGCGCGGCGAGCTGGTCCTCGTAGACGACCTTCGAGTCGAACAGCAAGCGCCCGATCAGCGTGCTCTTGCCGTCGTCCACGCTGCCGGCGCTGGTAAACCGCAGCAACCCGTTTTCCATGGCGGGCAGTTTGTCGATTGCGGACATCAGAAATATCCTTCCTTCTTGCGCAGTTCCATGGATGCCTCCGAAGTCTGGTCGTCCATGCGCGTGGCGCCGCGCTCCGTGATGCGTGTGATGGCTGTCTCGGCAATGATGTCGGCCGCATTGGCCGCCATGGATTCCACCGGGCAGGTGCAGGTCATGTCACCGACTGTGCGAAAGCGCACCGACAAAGTCTGCACCGTCTCGCCCGCCTCCGGCTGCACCAGATGGGAAACCGGCAGCAGCCCACCGGGTTTGCGGATCACTTCGCGATGATGGGCGTAATAGATCGCCGGCACTTCCAGCGATTCACGTTCGATGTACTGCCAGACGTCCAACTCGGTCCAGTTGCTGATCGGAAATACCCGGATATTTTCGCCAGGGTGCACGCGCGTGTTGTACAGGCTCCAGAGTTCGGGTCTCTGGTTCTTCGGATCCCACTGTCCGAACTCGTCGCGGAAGGAAAAAATCCTTTCCTTGGCGCGGGCCTTCTCTTCGTCCCGCCGTGCCCCGCCGATGCAGGCGTCGAACCCATGCTCCGCGATGGTATCGAGAAGGGTCACGGATTGATGTTTGTTGCGGCTTTCGTCCGCACTGCGCAGACGCACCCGGCCTTTGCGGATCGATGCTTCCAGGTGGCCGACCACCAGGCGCTCGCCGAGCTCCGCCACCCGGGCGTCTCGAAACGCCATCACCTCCGGAAAGTTGTGTCCGGTGTCGATGTGCAGCAACGGAAACGGAAACCGGCCCGGTCGAAACGCCTTTTCGGCCAGTCGCAGCATGACAATAGAGTCCTTACCGCCCGAAAACAGCAGGGCCGGATTACGGCACTCCGCCGCGACCTCACGCAAGATGTGAATCGACTCTGACTCCAGCCAACCCAGATGATCGATGCGCACGCCCGTGGATTCCAGAATACCGCTCATTTTGTTCGCCCCTTGCCAGCCGGCACAGCCGCGGCCACATGTAAACCGCATTCCTTGCTGTCTTTCTGCTCCCACCACCAGCGCCCGGCGCGGACATCTTCCCCCGGGCGGATCGCGCGGGTACAAGGCTCGCAGCCGATCGATGGATAACCCCGGTCGTGCAAGGCGTTGTAGGGCACGTCGCGACTGCGGATGTAGTCCCAGATTTCGGCCTCGCTCCAGTCGGCCAGGGGGTTGAACTTGGTCAGACCGTGGGTGTGATCGCGTTCGCGCAAGGGCAGTTCGGTGCGGGTCACCGACTGCGCGCGTCGCAATCCGGTGATCCAGGCGTCCCGTCCCGCCAGAGCACGCTTAAGCGGTTCGACCTTGCGAAGATGACAGCAGCGTTTGCGCAATTCGACACTTTCGTACATGGCGTTGAGCCCGTGTTCCGCGACGTAGCGTCCCACCGCCGCCGCCTGCGGACGCACCACTTCGATGTCGTATCCATAGCGGTTGCGCACGCGGACCAGCAGATCCAGCGTTTCGCTTGGCAGGCGCCCGGTATCCAGGCTGAATATCGCAATCGGCAAGCCGCGCGAAAGAATGGCATCCGCAAGCACCATGTCTTCGGCTCCCAGGCTGCTGGCGAATACGACGTTCTGAAACTCGCTGGTGATGCCGGCGAGTCGTTCCACCAGGATGTCGGCGGGCGACAGCGCAACGGTGTCCATCACGGAAGTTTGAGCAGGCATGAGTTTCCCGTCAGTGGCGGTGTTGTCCGGCCGGCCAGTCTCGCCGATGCCGGCGATACGCCGGCGCCGCGTTGTCCCAGGAGCCCTGATAGGCTTCCGAGAACGGCTTGAGACATTGCAAGGCTTTGTGAATGTCCTTGTCCTGCCGCACGGCAAAGGCATTGAAACCAACCCGCCACATGAAAAATAACTGGTCGGGCAGCACGTCCCCGACGGCACGCAGTTCGCCCTGGTAACCCAGCCTCGAGCGCAACAGGAACGCAGCGGAAAATCCGCGGCCATCGGCAAATTTCGGAAAGTGCACCGCAATCAGGGGCAATTGCGCAAGCCAGGGCGTCAGTCCGGCAACCTCCTCGTGACCCGCCAGCCACACGGCAACGTTGCCGCGTGCAATCAACGCCGCGTGATGTGCAATCCAGAACTCCATCGGCACCACGACACGGCCTTCCGGCAGCGGCATTTCCAGCGCGAGACCCTCGCCGGCTTGCAGAATCTGCCAGTCATCGGCCACCACTTGGTCATTGCGGATGATGTCAGACATCGGCAACCACCAACGATTCGACTTCCGGCTGCACGCGCAGCGGACTGCCATAAACACCGGCCTTGAACGGTGCGATGCCGAGCCGTTCCACCGTGTCGATGAAACGCTCCTCGGCCTGGCGTTGCACGACGTAAATATCAATCAGCCGGGTCACCACATCGGGCATGTCTTCGGCCTTGAAGGACGGGCCGATGACCTTGCCGATCGCGCTGCGACCGCGACCCGCCGCGGAACCGTCGGCACCGCCGACCGAAACCTGGTACCACTCCTCACCATCCTTGTCCACGCCCAGGATGCCGATGTGGCCAGCATGGTGATGCCCGCAGGAATTCATGCAGCCGGAAATGTTCAGGTTCAGTTCTCCGATATCGTGCAGATAGTCGAGGTCTTCGAACCGCCGCTGGATGGCTTCGGCAATCGGAATCGACTTGGCGTTGGCCAGCGAACAGAAATCCCCCCCGGGGCAGACAATCATGTCGGTGAGCAATCCCAGATTCGGGGTGGCAAGTCCGTGGCGGCGCGCCTCCTGCCAGAGCGAGTAGAGCTCGCCGGCCCGCACATCCGGCAGGATCAGGTTCTGTTCGTGGGACACCCGGATTTCTCCAAAACCAAATCGTTCGGACCAGTTCGCAACGGCGTCCATCTGCTCCGCGGTGGCATCTCCCGGTGGAATGCCGGTTTTCTTCAAGGACAACACCACGGACCGATAGCCGGGGATTCGATGCGCCTTGCAGGCACGCTCGACCCAGCGGGCAAACGCGCGGTCCTCGTTCAGGCGAAGCGTCAATTCCGACTCGTCGCCGGCAAGCGGCTGGTAGTCGGGAGAAGTGAAATACGCGCTGACCCGTGCCAGTTCCTCAGCAGTCAATGTTCCCGGCCCATCGCACAGAAATTTCCACTCCGCTTCGACCTGGCGGGCAAATTCCTCCGCGCCCAGCGCCTTGACCAGAATCTTGATGCGAGCCTTGTACAGGTTGTCGCGCCGTCCATAACGGTTGTACACACGCAGGATGGCCTCGATGTAGGTCGTCATGTGCTGCCACGGCAGATTCTCGCGGATCACCGTCCCGATCACCGGCGTGCGGCCCATTCCCCCGCCCACCAGGACGCGAATGCCGATGCTGCCGTCGGCCGATTTGCGCAGATAAAGGCCGATGTCATGGAAAGCCGTCGCTGCGCGATCCTCCTCGGCGCCGCTGACCGCGATCTTGAATTTGCGCGGCAGGAAGGCAAACTCCGGATGAAACGTGGACCACTGGCGCAGAATTTCCGACAGCGGACGCGGATCGACGAGTTCATCCGGCGCTACGCCCGCGAATTCGTCGGAAGTGATGTTGCGCACACAATTGCCGCTGGTCTGGATGGCGTGCATTTCCACCGACGCCAGGTCCGCCAGGATGTCCGGCGAGTCTTCCAGGCGCGGCCAGTTGTACTGGATGTTCTGGCGGGTACTGAAATGGCCGTAGCCGCGGTCATAGCGGCGGGCGATGCTCGCCAGCATCCGCATCTGACTCGCCGAGAGCAACCCGTAAGGAATTGCCACCCGCAGCATCGGGGCATGTTTCTGGATGTAGAGCCCGTTTTGCAGGCGCAAAGGCCGAAACTCATCCTCGCTCAACTCGCCGGCCAGATGGCGGCGAACCTGGTCGCGGTACTGGGCAACCCGCTGCCCAACCAGCGTTCGGTCAATCTGATCGTACTTGTACATGAATCGTCCCTGGGTATTGCGACATTGGGGCGGGTTCTACCAAACCAGTTTGCCGCCGATTACCACCAGCAGCGTGGCAAGCGCCGGCCGCAAATAGCGCTCGGGCAGGCGCGAGCCAACATGACTGCCAAGATAAATGCCGGGCAGTGAACCCACCAGCAGACTGCCCAGCAGGGCAAGATCCACGCTGCCCATCGTGAGGTGCCCCAGTCCCGCAACGGCGGTCAGCGGCACCGCATGCGCAATGTCGGTGCCCACGATTCTGGCCGAAGCCGCCAACGGAAACAGCAGCAGCAAGGCCGTAACCCCGATTGCGCCGGCGCCCACCGAACTGAGGGTCACCAACACGCCCATCACGGCACCGGTCGCAATCGTCAACCCGCAAACGTTGCGCATCCGCCAGCTTTCGGGTTTCACCCCTTTTCCGGACCAGCGCGACAGGGGTTCCTTGAACAGCAACGCGACCGCCGTGAGCAGGAGCGCCACCCCCAGCGAAACGGTGATCACGCCGGCCGCGCGGGTCGACCCGATATCCATCCACCGCAGCAGGACCACACAGATCAGCGCTGCCGGTAGACTGCCTGCGGAAAGCCAGCCGACAATTTTCCAGTTCACATTGCCCCGCTTGGAATGCACCCAGATTCCTGCCGACTTGGTGATCGAGGCGTACAGCAGATCGGTGCCCACGGCCGTGGCCGGATGGATTCCGAAACCCAGCACCAGAATCGGCGTCATCAGCGATCCACCTCCCACCCCGGTCACACCAACGATAAATCCGACGACGAATCCCGAAATGGCGTACGCAATTTCCATGGTGGGCGGCTATCGCGGTTTGCGCGACGAAAATCCTGTGCACTGGAGAGGAGGGCCCCATGCTAGGCATGCCGCTATATATTTCCAACGAATATTAAATTAGTATTAAATTCCAAATCATTATTTGTCTCGCAATATCTTGCATCAGGGCAGCCATCATGAAACTCCAGCAATTGCGCTACATCTGCGAAGTGGCACGCCAGAATCTCAATCTGTCCACGGCCGCGGAATTCCTGCACACCTCGCAGCCCGGCATCAGCAAGCAGATTCGCGGGCTGGAAGAAGAACTGGGCGTGGACATTTTCGTGCGCCACGGCAAGCGGGTGGTGGCCGTGACCGAGCCCGGCAAGGCAATCCTGGAAATTGCCCAGCGCATGTTGAAGGACATGGAGAACCTCAAGCAGGTCGGCGAGGAATTTACGGAAGAAGATCACGGTCATCTGACCATCGCCACCACCCACACGCAGGCCCGTTATGCCCTGCCTGCCGTGATTCAACGCTTCACCAAACGTTATCCTGGGGTGCGCTTGTCCCTGCGGCAGGGCAGCCCGACCCAGATCTGCGAATACGTCGTCTCGGGCGAAGCGGACATAGCCATCGCCACCGAGGCCATGGAGCATTACGAAAAAATGGTCACCCTGCCCTGTTATGAGTGGAACCGCTGCGTGCTGGTCCCGCCGGGACATCCGCTACTGAAGACGAAGAAACTCACGATCGAGGCGATCGCCAGCTTTCCCATCATTACCTACGATTTCGCCTTCACCGGGCGCACCAAGATCAACCAGGCTTTTTCCGACAAAGGCTTGCAGCCAAATGTGGTGCTGACTGCCATCGACGCCGACGTTATCAAAACCTATGTGGAACTTGGCCTCGGTGTGGGAATCGTGGCGATGATGGCGTATGACCCGCGGCGCGATCAGCATGTCAAGGCAATCGACGCCAGCCACCTGTTCGAACCCAGCACCACCCGGATCGGCATTCGCAAAAACAGCTATCTGCGGGGCTACACCTACGACTTCATCGAAATGTTCGCCCCACACCTGAACCGTAAGACCGTAAACGCAGCCATGCGGGGTTAATCCGGCAATTTCCTCCGAGAGTGCATGAGCATGGGTTCTCGCCGCTCCGCTGGACGCGGGTGAATCTGGTTTCCCCATGCCCGAAAATCGTCTTCACTCGGTTATCCGCGTGTTCCGGGACGACTGCACATTCCAATTCCACACACAACAGCACACATAACACACAAGACGCTTTCTGTTGCGCCGGCGAGCCGGTTTGCAGCGATCCGGTCAGTGACGCGAAAAACGCGCGATCGGCGTTATTTGGCATTCGGTTTACCAGGTCCACGCGTTACAAACGACTCAACCAACCTCAATAACATCAATCAACAGGTTGATACATAGAGAAAAAAGAACACCCCTTTTGTTGCGCCTCGATCCAGCCGTTTGGGCATGCCGATTGCGTCTTGCCCCACTGTTGCATGAAGTTCTATTGCCAACTTCAACAGGAGATATTGATCATGAACGTCGGGGACAAACGACCGCGCATTGCGCCGTCAAAACTCGGTCTGCTCGTTTGCATGCTTGGTTACTCAGCGCTTGCCACGTCGGCAGCGATCAATGAGGCCGAGCCGAATAATTCCATTTCCAGCCCGCAGTTCGTCCATGTGCCCGCCGACGGCCTGAGCATTTCCGCCGCAATCGGCGACATGAGTGGCGGCCTCACAACGGATGTTGATTTTTTCAAGTTCGAAGCCACACAGGGCGACACGCCTACCATCACGATCGAGGCACTCAAGCCAGACGGTAACGGGGCATGCCTGGGATTTCCAGCCAATCTTTCGCTCTATGATGCCTTTGGCAATCAGGTTGCAATGAGCATGGGGTCTTGCGATCCCCTCACGGAGGCCCGCATCAGCAATGCAACGTTGTCGGGCGGCGCCTACACGCTTGCCGTGGGCGCGTGGACGCATACCTTCCTGGCCGATGGCGAAGTGGAAAACGCGGATGTGCCGACACCCGGTGGTGACTACAAGATCATGATCACCAACGTCCGGGATCCCAATCCGCCGGCGGGTAACCCCCCTCCCCCGCCGCCCCCCGACACTCCTCCGTCCGCAGCCAGGAATGTACCGATCATCGTCAAGCACTGGCGCAACGATGAACCGGACATCCCGATGCGCTGGGGAAGGTACGCGCTCGTTGTCGCTGTTCTGTCCATGCAGGACTTCGACGCCAAGACCGTGGACCCCGCCTCCCTGACGTTTGGCGCAACCGGAAGCGAACCCAGTCTTTTCCGTTGCCGCAAACGCCATCGGGACGTCAACCGCGACGGCATGCTCGACAAGGTTTGCTACTTCAAACCTGACGTTGCCAATTTCAAGGTCGGCGACCTGAATGGTGTCTTGAAGGGCAAGACGCTGACCGGCCAACGTGTCCAAGGCACCGGCGCGCTGAAGATCTACTCGATTAACCGGGAACGGCGTGGATTCAAGCATCATAGCCACCACCACGGCGGGAAAAAATCCAAATAGCGATTTGATGACGCCGTAAACAGAACTCCAGTCGTCTCTTCGGCCCCCGCTAAAAGCGGGGGCATTTTTTTAGTCCGACAGCAAGCGCCATGAAGCGGCGAATGTCGCGAACCTCCAGCCCGGATATTTCACCAGACCGCCTCCCTCACAATTGCTCGCTATTGCACACCGAATTGCGAGCCACGCAGGTTTACTCGAAGGGACAAATTGGATTTGGGCCTACGCGGTTTCCGGCCTGTTCTGGACTTCCGCGTCCTGATGAAAAGTCCGGGCTGGCAGCCAGTCGGACTTCAGTGTTCGAAAGCGAAACGGTGCGAGAGAGAAGACAGATGCTGACGATTTCGACGCGCACATCGGGACTATTTAAGGAGAAAGCGGCGAAACATGGACCGCCCTCTCACCGTCGCAGCCGAATCATCCTAAGCCCGGCAGGCTGCTGGCCCAACCCTACCCAGCTCGCCTGGCAAAATCGCGCAATCTGAATCCCATGGCCCACAGACTTCCCAGGTAGGTCAGGCCGCCCGCAAGGATCAGGATCGCGAGGCGAATCACTCTTTGGACGGCGTCGCGCTCAAACCACCAACTCTGCGCTCCCGTGATCATCCACAGCACCAGGGACATCAACGCCAGTGCGATGCAAACTTTTAGGAGGAACCCCCCCCATCCCGGCTGGGTCTGAAAAATGCCAAGCCGGCGCAGATTCCAGTAAAGCAGACCGGCGTTTAGGCAAGCCCCTCCGGAAATCGCCAGCGCCAATCCGGCGTGACGCAAGTCGAGCAAGAAAATGAACACCAGATTCAAAACCTGGGTGACCACGAGGGTCAGGAGCGCGATCTTGACCGGCGTGCGCACGTTCTGCCGCGCATAAAATCCAGGAGCCAGCACTTTTACCAGTATCAACCCCAATAACCCGACACTGTAGGCCAGCAACGCCTGACAGGTCATCAGCACGTCGGATGGAGTGAATGCGCCATGCAGAAAAAGGGTTGCAGTCAACGGCACCGCCAGCAACGCAAGAGCCGCGGCGCAGGGCAGCGCAAGAATGCAGGTCAGACGCAATCCCCAGTCCAGAAGGCGCGAATATTCCTCACTGGTTTTTTCCGCAAAACTTCTTGACAGGCTGGGCAGCAGGATGGTCCCCAGCGCCACGCCCAGCAACCCAATCGGAAACTCCATCAGGCGATCGGCGCAATACAGCCAGGTGATGCTGCCGGTCACCAGAAAAGAGGCAAAAACATTGTTGATAAGCAGGCTGATTTGCCCGACGGATACCCCGAATACGGCAGGCCCCATGAGTTTCAGGATGCGCCAGACCCCGGGATCACTCCACTGAAGGCGAAAACGCGGCAACATGCCGATCCGTATCAGAAATGGCAGTTGAAACGCCAACTGCAAAACTCCCCCGGCAAACACTGCCCAGGCCAACGCCTTGACCGGAGGATCGAAGTAGGGCGTTAACCAGAGCGCAAAAACGATGAAGGAAATATTAAGTAGCGAAGGCGTGAATGCCGGCACGGAAAACCGGCTCCAGGTATTCAGGATTCCGCCGGCAAGCGAGGTCAACGCAATAAAGAAAATGTACGGAAAGGTGATTCGCAACAATTGCACCGTCATCGCGAATTTTTCCGGTGATTCGACGAAACCAGGCGACGATAGGTAGATCACTACCGGCGCCGCCACCACGCCAACGGCGGTGACGGCAAGCAGTACCACGGACAGGAGAGAGGCCACTTGATCCACCATGAGGCGGGTGTCCTGGACCGATCGGGTATTCCGGTATTCACCCAGAATGGGGACAAAAGCCTGCGAAAACGCGCCTTCCGCAAACAAACGCCGCAACAAATTGGGAATCTTGAAGGCCACAAAAAATGCGTCGGCATACAGGCTGGCACCAAATCCGCGGACGATGACGACATCGCGGATCAAGCCCAGCACGCGCGAGAGCAATGTCATGCTGCTAATGGTGGCAAGCGCTTTGAGCAGATTCATCGGGCTGCGTGGTTCGGTGGACAGGCCCGGGCATTGTACCTGCGGGTACTCATACACAATCCGGCGCTGCGGGCAAGATTGAAGATCCAGGCTCCCAACCACCACCAACGGACCGCCAAACCGGGCCCACATCGCCCAAGTAGAGAGGTCTGGTTGCAATCCGTCCGCCCTGCCAGTACCATACCGGACTTTTTCGCGACACCCTAGGGTAAGGACCTCGCAATGGCTAACATAGCTTCCGCCAAGAAACGCGCGCGCCAGGCCGTCAAACGCCGCGCTGAGAATGCCAGCCTGCGCACCGAGTTGCGCACCGCCATCAAGACCGTTCGCAAGGCGATTGCGGCTGGCGACAAGAAAGCCGCCCAGGAGCAGCTCCGCGCCTCGCAAAGCCGAATCGATTCAATCGCCGACAAGCGCATCGTTCACCGAAACACGGTCTCCCGCCAGAAGAGCCGCCTCTCAGCCGCGATCAAGGCAATGCCCTGACCAATTGCGTAAACATGAAAAAAGCCCGCCTCGGCGGGCTTTTTGTTTTCCCGATGAAAAGGTCCGTACAGGATGAGGGACGAACGGTGCAGGATAGGCCCTCGCCGCAGCGACCAAAGCGCGGCGCGCCAACACCCCGGCGACAATCAAGTCGGTTGCGGCTCGGGACGGGCAGTCAGTCTGCCCTCGCGCACCTGGAGCGCATTGTCCGTGGCAAAAGTCATCAGGAATGCGTAGGCATCGGGATTAAGCTGCTGCAGGCGACGATCCACGACCACACAAGTCACACCGACGGAAACGATCGGCTTCAGGTAGGGCGAATAACTGATGCGCTGATCAGCACCAAACAAGGACATACAGCCGCACAGCCGTTCCGCCCAGTCGCTCGGACGAAACACCCGGCCTTCCGCTGTGGTGCCTACTATCACGATCTCGTCGGTGGACACGCCGGACATGGGTGATCCTTGCTCGAAAAGCGGGCGCCATGGTAGCAGACAATGAAAACGGCACCGCGAGAGGATTGCGGGATGAATACGTGGCGAAAGGCTTGCGTCTGCGCATCGATTCGGATAAATATAGCAATTGCTCAGTCGAATCATTCCGTAACACGCACGGCGGCAATCTTGCCGCCGTCTGTTTTTGCATTCCAGGAATTTTCAGCAGGCAGGTGAAATGACACAACCCCTCATGTGGACCTACAGCCGACTTCCCCTTGCTTTTACGCTTGGTGAAGGTTCCTGGCTCCGGAGCCCGGACGGAAAACGCTACGTTGACTGCGTGACGGGTCTCGCTGTCGATGACATCGGGCACGCGCACCTGCGGCTGGTGGGGGCCATAGCCAAAATAGCCGACCACATCATTCACGCTTCCAAACTCTATCGGATTCCGGAACTGGGAAGTAATGCTGCGCGGCTGTGTGCACGCTCCTCGTGCAGACGCATCGCGTCCCTCTTGAAGACGGCGACAGCCGTCGCAGCCTGATCGCCTTTCCCATGGCAGCTCCCAGGCATTTTCTTCAGTTCAATGATTTTTCCGGCCCGGAGATCGAGCACGTCTTCGCGCGTGCCCGCTGGATCAAGAATCAGTTCAAGGCCTACCAGCCCCATCACCCGCTTTTCGATCGTACCCTGGTCATGGTGTTCGAGAAGCAGAGCACCCGTACCCGCCTCTCCTTCGAGGCTGGTATGCAGCAATTGGGCGGCTCAGCGATATTCCTGAGCACCCGCGACTCTCAGCTCGGCCGCGGCGAGCCCGTGGAAGACGCCGCCCAGGTGATCTCCAGAATGTGCGATATCGTGATGATCCGCACTTTCGAGCAGGCCATCATCGAACGGTTCGCCGCCAATTCCCGGGTACCGGTGATCAACGGCCTGACCAATGAATATCATCCCTGCCAGATACTGGCCGACATTTTCACCTTCATCGAACATCGCGGCCCGATACGTGGCAAAACAGTGGCGTGGATCGGAGATTCCAACAACGTATGCAATACCTGGTTGCAAGCCGCGGAAGTGTTCGGTTTCAATGTGCATGTTTCCACACCGCCAGGCTACGGCGTGGAACCGGAACGCGCAGGTTTGTACGGCACCGATCACTATGAGGAATTCGCCGATCCGATGGAGGCGGCGCGAGGCGCGCACCTGGTCACCACCGATGTGTGGACCAGCATGGGTTTCGAGGCGGAGAACGAAGCGCGCATGCGCGATTTCGAGGATTGGCAGGTCGATGCAGAAATGATGAAGCTTGCCCACCCCGACGCATTGTTCATGCATTGTCTGCCGGCGCATCGCGGCGAGGAAGTGGAGGCGGCGGTGATAGACGGACCACAAAGCGTGGTGTGGGACGAAGCCGAAAACCGGCTCCACACGCAGAAAGCGTTGATGGAATATCTGATACTCGGAAAGATCGAGTCTAACTAGGAGAAACCGATCATGCATGCGAGGAAAATTTTGGCCCGCCTGTTGCTGACCCTTTCGATGTGTTTCGCCATTCCTGCCTGGGCACAGGAGGAAACCGTGTGGATTGCCGATAAAAACGGCTGCAAGGTCGCCAATCCTTTCCCGCAGCCCGAGGAAACCATCACCTGGAGCGGAAAATGCAAGAACGGCTTCGCCGATGGCGAAGGCGTGCTGGAGTGGTTCGTCAAGGGAAAATCCGCCGATCGTTTCGAAGGCATGCTCGAACAGGGCTGGGCCGAGGGCCGGGGCACCCTCACTCGCGCCGAAGGCAGCCGCTACAGCGGGCAGTGGGTTCGAAGCATGGAGGAGGGCGAAGGCCGCCTCGATGCGCCCGATGGCAGTTCCTACGAAGGTCGGTGGAAACAGGGGAAACCTCACGGCAGCGGCCGCTATCGCACACCCGATGGCCGCGTCATCAGCGGTGAATGGGTGGACGGTGAATACCAGGATGACGAAACGTTTGAACAAGACCTGAACAGGACCTGATTGTCCTCGACGCAAACCAAGAGAGAACACGTGAAGAAAAAAACACCCATCAAAAAAGTCGTCCTTGCCTATTCCGGCGGGCTGGACACTTCCGTCATCCTGAAATGGCTGCAAGACGTCTATCAATGTGAGGTGGTCACTTTCACCGCCGACATTGGCCAGGGAGAAGAACTGGCTCCTGCGCGGCGCAAGGCCAAACAATTTGGCGTCAAGCAGATTTTCATCGAAGACCTGCGCGAGGAATTCGTGCGCGACTTCGTGTTCCCGATGTTTCGCGCCAATACAGTGTACGAAGGCGAATACCTGCTCGGCACATCGATAGCCCGGCCGCTGATCGCGAAACACCTGGTCGAAATCGCCCGCCGGACCGGCGCGGATGCGATTTCCCATGGTGCAACCGGCAAAGGCAATGACCAGGTGCGCTTCGAACTGGGCGCCTACGCCTTGATGCCCGAGGTCAAAGTCATCGCGCCCTGGCGCGAATGGGATCTGCTCTCGCGCGACAAGCTGCTCGCCTACGCCGATCAGCACGGCATTCCGGTGGACTTCAAGAAGCGCAAAGGGGGCGGCGCGCCATATTCCATGGATGCCAACCTGCTGCATATTTCCTATGAAGGCGGGATACTGGAAGACCCGGCTTTCGAACCCGAAGAGTCTATGTGGCGCATCACCGTCTCGCCGGAAAAGGCGCCCGGACGTCCGGAATACGTCGAGCTGGAGTACCGTCACGGCGACATCGTTGCCGTAAACGGCAAAAACATGGCGCCAGCCCAGGTGCTCGACAAACTGAATCGGCTCGGTGGCAAACACGGTATCGGCCGGCTCGATATCGTCGAAAACCGCTACGTCGGCATGAAATCACGCGGCTGCTACGAAACCCCCGGCGGCAGCATCATGCTGCGCGCCCATCGAGCCATCGAATCCATTACCCTGGACCGGGAAGTACTGGCGCTCAAGGATGACCTGATGCCGCGTTATGCCCGCATGATCTACAACGGATACTGGTTCAGTCCGGAGCGCGAGCTGCTCCAATCGCTGATCGACAATTCCCAGCGTACGGTCAATGGCACGGTACGCCTGAAACTGTACAAGGGAACCGTCCTGGTGGTCGGTCGCTCTTCAAAGTCGGACTCTTTGTTCGACTCGCGCATCGCCACCTTTGACGACGACAAAGGCGCCTACAATCAGGCGGATGCTGCGGGATTCATCCGCCTCAACGCTCTGCGACTGCGAATCGGCGCAAAACGCCGCAAGCGCCGGTAAACCCGAAACGATGGCGAGTGCTTTGCCCTTGCCATCGACCGGCGCAGAATGACCCTTGTTAACGGATTGCCGTTTAGGGATGGATCACCATGCCAACATTTGACATCATTTCCGAAGTCAATCAGGTCGAGCTGAAAAACGCGCTGGAGCAGACCAACAAGGAAGTCTCCAACCGCTTCGACTTCAAAGGATCCGACGCCCGCGTGGAACAGGGGGACAAACTTGTCACCGTGTTCGCCGATGACAATTTCAAGCTCAACCAGGTGTTCGACGTATTGATCGCCAAAATGGCCAAGCGCGGCGTCGATGTGCGTTGCCTGGATCGCGGCAAGGTCGAATCCATCAGTGGCGACAAGGTCAAGCAGATCGTCACCGTCAAGGCGGGCATCGATCAGGAACTGGGCAAGAAAATCCAGAAAATGATCAAGGACGCCAAACTCAAGGTACAGGCCAGCATCCAGGGTGACGCGGTGCGGGTGTCGGGCGCCAAGAAAGACGAATTGCAGCAGGTGATCACGCTGGTCAAGAAAACCATCACCGATTTTCCAGTGCAGTTCGGCAACTTCCGGGATTGAATTGCGCCATGCAGCCAAGCCGGCGAATTCTCGGCTCTTGCTGAAAGTTGCCATCCCGCTCTCGTGATCAAGCGCCGTTTTTTACAACCACCCCCTGCAACCACCGGTCATAGAGCCGGGTCGCCACCGCGCGCAGCCGCGCCAACTTCTCAGTGATCCGTTCGCGCATCTGCGAGGGTGACTGCACCGTGGGGCCGGCACTCGCAGCAATTTCGCCGCCGTCGTTCTCGCACCAGGACCGGATCAGGTCCTCTGTCATCTCCACGTGACATTGCATACCCAGGTTGGCACCGATCACGAATCCCTGATTTTCACAGTGAGCGTTGCCCATGATGCGCACCGCTCCGGGCGGAAGGGAAAAAGTTTCGCCATGCCAGTGGAAGGACTCGAATGACCGCAGGTCCGGCCCGAACCATTCCCGCGCAACCGGATCGTCCGCCACGCGGACTTCCCCCCATCCGATTTCCTTCACCGGATTGCGGCTGACGTTGCCCCCCAAGGCCTTCGCCATCAGTTGACCCCCAAGGCAGTGGCCGAGGACCGGAATTTCGCGCACCGAGCTGCGACGGATCAGTTCCAGCACCGCGGGTATCCAGGGCAGCGGGTCGTTCACGCTCATCGGCCCGCCCATGAACACCAGCGCGCTGAAGGGTGCCGGATCGGCTGGCACCGTATCGCCGCGATCGATGGAAATCAGCCGCCATGGCACGTCTCGTGCATCGAGATACGTGGCAAAATACCCCGGCCCCTCGGTGGGTGAATGTCGGAAGATGGCAACCGGTTTCAACAGTCGAGGCTCCTGCGTGCATCCGAATGCGCTAAATGTTACGGCAATTCTGGCTTCCTTATTTTTCACGGTACTGCCGGCAAGCGCAGAGCAGGTCAGCGTGGTTGCGCTTTTCCCCGACAAGGCGATGCTGGTGATCGACCAGGGCAAGCCGAAGACTGTAAAAAAGGGGGAGACCTACGGCGGGGTGACACTGCTCGAAGCAGATACCACGGAAGCCGTGGTGCTGATCAATGGCAAGAAGCGTCGCCTCAAGATAGGCGAAGGTGTCTACAATGCGCAACCGCAGATTAGCAGTGGCACCTCCATCACACTGACCCGGGATGCCAGAGGGCATTTCATCACCCTTGGTAATATCAATGGCGCGTCGGTGAGATTTTTACTCGATACAGGCGCGACACTGATCGCCATGGGCGCCGAGGATGCCCGGCGCGCGGGCATCAACTATCTTGCCGGTGAACGAGTCCTGTCGCAAACCGCCAACGGCATGACCGTCGTCTACAAGGTGCAGCTGGCGGAAGTCAAGCTGGGCGATATCACATTGCGCAACATTGAAGGCGCGGTACACACTGGCAGCCCGCTGCCGGTGGTATTGCTGGGCATGAGTTTTCTCGGCCGCCTGGAAATGCGCAACGAGGGCGATCGCATGACACTGACCAAACGTTACTAGAAAACATATCCATCGAGGAGAATGCTTTGATCTACGAACTTCGCATCTATCACGCCTATCCCGGAAAACTGCCAGCACTTAACGCCCGTTTCTCGAATCACACTCTGAAAATGTGGGAGCGCTTCGGCATTCGTCAGGTCGGCTTTTGGACCACCGCCATCGGCGAAAGCAACAACGATCTTTATTACATCCTGGAATGGGAAAACCTGGCCGAGCGCGACCAGAAGTGGAACGCCTTTGCTACCCATCCCGACTGGCTCGCCACGCGCGCCGAAACCGAACGCGACGGTCCCCTGACCACCCACATTACCAATCTGATCTTGACGCCGACCGCGTACTCAAAAATGCGATGAGTGAGGTCGGAAAGAATTGTGCAGAATCTGACGGCGTCAACCTCGCACCTCATGCTCAAAGCGATTCCTTGATCAACCTCCCGTTCGCAGACTGCAGCGGGCGGGCGTTCATTGGGTAGAGCCGGGCGAATACCGCGAGTTGCTCGATGGAAATGGGAACCGGTGTTTTCATCACCATCCACAAAACACCTTCGGTGCAGGGAGGCGTCGTCAGAGAACCCATGTAAGTGAAGTAGCCGCGGTTCTCCGGCAGCAGTTTGTCCAACTCCAGCCTGACATCCGGCAGGATGGATTCCGTACCCTCTTCCATCGGCAGATACGGCCAGAGCCGGCGCAGAAACGGATTGTCATGGCCGAGTTCAAACAGCACGGCGACCACCGCCAGCTTGCCCTCAACACTCTTGTGCACCAAATGGGCAACCAGGTCATAGGAACGCCCGCCGACCCGCTCCTCGGCGGGCTTGTGAAAATGGAACTGCTTGAGGTCGAAACGCTTGCCACCAATCAGAATGTAGCGGCCCTCATCGATATTCACCTGAATGGTGTGGCCGTTGTCGATGATGCGCAGGGCCGCCGGCGCGTAGGAAAATGTAATGGGCTCCAGTTCCAGCCGGGCGCCATCGCTGATGTCGATCGGTGATTGCTGGCGGCCG
>JBJXFN010000042.1:0-8101 GCA_046155535.1 Burkholderiales bacterium | reverse complement strand
CCGGGGACAACATTGCGATCACGGTGCAGTTGATCCAGCCGATTGCGATGGAAGAGGGCTTGCGCTTTGCCATTCGCGAAGGCGGCCGTACCGTGGGCGCCGGTGTCGTCGCCAAAATACTGGAATGAGCTCCCGGTGATCGGGTCTTGCGGAGCCTGGATGGCGCCCACGTCGGCTGATTAAAACGAATAGATAGGCCAGTAGCTCAATTGGCAGAGCGTCGGTCTCCAAAACCGAAGGCTGGGGGTTCGAGACCCTCCTGGCCTGCCACTTCTGATAACCCGCAACCGGGAATTCGGTAGATGCCAAGGTTGCGGGTTGTCTTTTGAGAAGGCGGAAAAAGGTTCCCTGAGATGGTAGACAAGTTAAAACTGGGATTGGCATTGCTTCTGGTGGTCGCCGGTGTCGCCGGGTTTTATTACTTCGCCGACAGCGCGTTGATCCTGAAGATCGGTGCGGTAGCGTCCGGCCTGCTGGCGGCAGCACTGGTCGCTTGGACAAGTGCGCCCGGACGCCAGTTCGCTGTGTACGCCCAGGAGTCCTGGGTGGAGACCAAAAAAGTGGTCTGGCCATCGCGCAAGGAAACCGTGCAGACCACGGGGCTGGTCATGGTATTTGTGCTGATCATGGCGATTTTCCTGTGGATCGTGGACGCGCTGCTGGTGTGGTGCGTGCAGCTGCTCATGGGAACGGGGGCTTGATGGCCAAGAAATGGTATGTGGTGCACGCCTACTCTGGCTTCGAGAAAAGCGTACAGCGGGCGCTGGTGGAACGCATCACGCGAGCCGGTATGGAAGACCAGTTCGGACAGATCCTGGTGCCGGTGGAAGAAGTGGTGGAAATGAAGGCCGGCCAGAAAAACATCAGCGAACGGAAATTCTTCCCGGGTTACGTGCTGGTGGAAATGGAAATGACGGATGAGACGTGGCACTTGGTCAAGAACACCGGAAAGGTCACCGGGTTTGTAGGGGGGGCTCCCGGTCGCAGGCCGCCGCCCATCAGCGAGAAGGAAGTGCAGGCGATTCTTCACCAGATTCAGGAAGGGGTGGAAAAGCCCAAACCCAAGGTGTTGTTCGAGACGGGCGAAGCGGTCCGGGTCAAGGAAGGCCCGTTCACCGATTTCCATGGCTCTGTCGAGGAAGTCAATTACGACAAGAACAAATTGCGTGTGTCGGTATCCATCTTCGGGCGTGCCACGCCTGTCGAACTGGATTTCAGCCAGGTCGAGAAGGCCTAGGCTGTTTTTTCAACGGGGAGCGTGCCTTCGGGCATGCGTTAGCACCCACTCTCTAGAGGAGTTTTGACGTGGCAAAGAAAGTTGTTGGTTTCGTCAAGCTACAGGTTCCTGCAGGCAAGGCCAACCCCAGTCCGCCGATCGGGCCGGCGTTGGGACAGCGTGGTTTGAACATCATGGAATTCTGCAAGGCTTTTAATGCCCAGACTCAGGGGGTAGAGCCTGGCCTGCCGCTGCCGGTTGTGATCACGGCCTTCGCGGACAAGAGTTTCACCTTCATCATCAAGACGCCGCCCACTTCAGTGCTGATCCGCAAGGCGGCCAAGATCGAAAAAGGCAGCAAGACACCGAACACCGAAAAAGTCGGCAGGTTGACGCGCGCGCAAGTCGAGCAGATCGCCAAACAGAAAATGCCGGACCTGACGGCCGCCGATCTGGATGCGGCGATGCGCTCGGTGGCTGGCAGCGCCCGTAGCATGGGCGTCGAAGTGGAGGGATTCTGACATGGCACACATTTCAAAACGAACCAAGGCGGCGCGAGCCAAAGTGGATCGCGATAAGGCCTACGCACTGGATGCGGCGATCAAGCTGGTGAAGGAAAATGCGGGCGCGAAATTCAACGAGTCCGTGGACGTGGCGGTCAATCTGGGCATTGATGCCAAGAAGTCCGACCAGTTGGTGCGCGGGTCCATCGTTTTGCCGAAGGGAACCGGCAAGTCGGTACGCGTGGCGGTGTTTGCGCAGGGCGACAAGGCCCAGGCCGCAAAAGACGCCGGTGCCGACGTGGTTGGATTCGAAGATCTGGCCGCCCAGGTCAAGGAAGGCAAGATTGATTTTGACGTGGCAATTGCCACGCCGGATGCGATGCGTGTGGTCGGCCAGTTGGGCCAGGTACTGGGTCCGCGCGGCCTGATGCCCAACCCCAAGGTGGGAACTGTGACGCCAAATGTCGCGGAAGCCGTGAAAAACGCCAAGGCGGGCCAGGTGCAATATCGCACCGACAAGGCCGGCATCGTGCAATGCACGATCGGCCGCGCCTCCTTCGAGGAAGCCGCGCTCAAAGAAAATTTCCTGGCCCTGATGGATGCGCTGGGCAAGGCCAGGCCTGCTGGAACAAAGGGAATATTTTTCAAGAAAATTTCGGTCTCCAGCACCATGGGACCGGGCGTGCGGGTGGACCAGGGCAGTTTGTCCCCTCAGTAGGAACTTTGGGATCCATCCCCGGTGGGGGTGGAGCTGTCAAAGACCGATAGGAGCCCTGCAAGGGGCTTAATTGCCGCGCCGGATGGCGGCGTCCTTCGCAGATAGCGTACCCACGAATCAGTTTTCGGGCTCCCGGTTTTCGGGGGCCCCTGGGTCGAAGGTCGCTATGAGAGTGGGGTTGGCCGGTTGGGTTGGCCGACCTCGTGTTTAACTTTTGGAGGGTAGACCTTGAGCCTCAATCTAGACGACAAGAAAGCGGCAGTGGCAGAGATCGGCGCCAAAGTGGCGCATGCTCAATCCATTGTGCTGGCCGAATACCGCGGCATTGAAGTCGGCGACATGACGAACCTGCGCGCGAAGGCGCGTGGCGCCGGCGTGTACCTGCGGGTTCTCAAGAATACCCTGGCGCGTCGCGCCGTTACCGGAACCCCGTTCGAAGGGCTCGCCCAGCACATGGTCGGACCGCTCGCGTACGGCATTTCCACGGATCCGGTGGCTGCTGCGAAAGTACTCAACGATTTTGCCAAGGCGAACGAAAAATTCGTCATCAAGGCCGGCGCCATGGCCGGCCAGGTTATGACCCCGAAACAGGTCGCGACCCTGGCCACCATGCCAAGCCGTGCGGAGTTGCTGGCAAAACTTATGGGAACGATGCAAGCCCCGGTGACCAAACTGGTGCAGACACTGAACGAAGTGCCTGGCCGGTTTGTGCGCACGCTTGCTGCCGTCAGGGATCAGAAACAGGCCGCGTGAATTTTTCAGCGACTTATTCCATCAAGATTTCAGGAGAAAACAAATGGCTGTTGCCAAAGCTGACATACTCGATGCAATTTCAGGCATGACCGTTCTGGAGCTCTCACAGCTCATCAAGGACATGGAAGAAAAGTTCGGCGTTTCCGCCGCGGCCGCCGTGGCCGTTGCGGCACCTGCCGCTGGTGGTGGTGGCGCTGCTGCTGCTGAAGAACAGACCGAATTTACGGTCATTCTTTCAGCCACCGGCGAAAACAAGGTCAACGTCATCAAGGTGGTGCGTGCGGTCACCGGTCTGGGGCTGAAGGAAGCCAAAGATCTGGTGGATGGTGCGCCCAAGCCTGTGAAGGAAGGCATTCCGAAAAAGGATGCTGAAGCAATCAAGAAGCAACTCGAAGAAGCCGGCGCCAAGGCTGACATCAAGTAATTCTGGCTCTGAAGACGGGGCTGGCGATTTCGGTCGCCGGCCTTTTCCGCCTGTTGGGGCGGCAAGAAAGAGGCCAAAGAAAAACCGTTTCGGTTTTTCTTTGTCTTCTGAAGCGACTGCAGAAGACAGGTATGGTCGGACGACGGGGTTCCCCGTCATCGTCAGCCAGTGGTTGGTAGAGGCCAACCGCCACGCCCCGGTCACCAGTCGATGAACGCGTGTCGCGCCACCCCGGCGCGGCGCCGTGACTCGGAGATTTTATGACCTATTCCTTTACTGAAAAGAAGCGGATTCGCAAATCTTTTGCAAAGCGCGCAAGTGTATTGCCGGTGCCCTATCTTCTGGCCACGCAGATCGAATCCTACGCCCAGTTCCTGCAGGCGGAATCGGCAGTGGACAAACGCAAGAACCAGGGATTGCAGGCGGCTTTCCAGTCGATCTATCCGATCGTCAGCCACTCGGGCAATGCACGGCTGGACTTCGTCAGTTATCAGCTGGGCGTGCCACCGTTTGACGTGACCGAGTGCCAGCAACGCGGACTGACCTTTGCCGCACCGCTGCGCGCAAAAGTGCGCCTGACAATCATGGACAAGGAAGCGGCGAAACCGACCATCAAGGAAGTGAAGGAGCAGGAAGTCTACATGGGCGAGATTCCGCTCATGACCAACACCGGTTCGTTCGTGATCAACGGCACCGAACGGGTCATCGTTTCCCAGTTGCACCGTTCGCCGGGCGTGTTTTTCGAACACGACCGCGGAAAAACCCATTCTTCCGGAAAGCTGCTGTTTTCAGCGCGGATCATTCCCTACCGCGGCTCCTGGCTGGACTTCGAGTTTGACCCTAAGGACTACCTGTACTTCCGCGTGGACCGTCGCCGCAAGATGCCGGTGACCATCCTGCTCAAGGCAATCGGTTATACGCCAGAGCAGATTCTCGCCGGCTTTTTCCTGATGGATACCTTCCATCTGTCAAAAAAGGGCATCCAATTCGAACTCAAGCCCGATCGCATGCGCGGTGAAATGGCCCGCTTCGACATCGTCACCAAGCAGGGAAAACTGATCGTCCAGAAAGACAAGCGGGTCACTGTCAAACATGTGCGCGAAATGGAACAGGCCAGCCTGAGCAAAGTGGTGGTTGCCGAAGACTTCCTGATCGGCCGCACCCTGGGGCATGCGCTGGTCAACAAGGACACCGGTGAAATTGTTGCAAACGCCAACGACGAAGTCACCGACGACCTGCTCAAGAAAATTGTGGAGGCCGGCGTTGATACTATCGAAACCATTTACACAAACGATCTGGATCAGGGACCGTATATTTCCCAGACACTGCGTGCCGACGAGACCACCGACCAGCTGCAGGCGCAGGTAGCGATCTACCGGATGATGCGTCCGGGAGAGCCGCCGACCGAAGACGCGGTGCGTACCCTGTTCAACGGGTTGTTTTACGCCGAGGAACGTTACGACCTGTCGGCGGTGGGCCGGATGAAATTCAACCGGCGCGTCGGTCGCGAAGAACTCACCGGCGCCGGAACCCTGTCAAACGAAGACATCATTTCCGTCATCCAGATCCTGATCGACCTGCGCAACGGTCGCGGCGAAATTGACGACATCGACCACCTGGGCAACCGCCGGGTGCGTTCGGTCGGCGAACTGGTGGAAAACCAGTTCCGCGCCGGCCTGGTCCGCGTGGAGCGGGCGGTCAAGGAGCGTTTGTCGCAGGCAGAATCCGAAAACCTGATGCCGCACGACCTGATCAATGCCAAGCCGGTTTCGGCGGCAGTGCGTGAATTCTTCGGCTCCTCGCAGTTGTCGCAGTTCATGGACCAGACCAATCCGCTCTCGGAAATCACCCACAAGCGCCGGGTGTCGGCACTGGGACCGGGAGGCCTGACGCGGGAACGCGCGGGCTTTGAAGTCCGCGACGTACATCCCACGCACTATGGCCGGGTCTGTCCGATCGAAACGCCGGAAGGCCCGAACATCGGCCTGATCAATTCGCTGGCACTGTATGCGCGAACCAATGAATACGGATTCCTGGAAACGCCGTACCGGAAAGTCGCCGGCGGCCGGGTCACGGATGACATCGAGTTTCTCTCGGCCATCGAGGAGGGCAAATATGTGATCGCCCAGGCCAATGCCGCGATCGACAAGAAAGGCAAGCTGGTGGACGAGCTGGTGTCCTGCCGTCACAGCAACGAGTTCACGATGGCCACACCGGACCGCGTCGAGTATATGGACGTGGCGCCTTCGCAAATCGTATCGGTGGCGGCTTCGCTGATTCCGTTCCTGGAACACGACGACGCCAACCGGGCATTGATGGGTTCGAACATGCAGCGCCAGGCGGTGCCTTGCCTGCGTGCGGAAAAGCCGCTGGTGGGTACCGGCATCGAGCGTACCGTGGCGGTGGATTCCGGGACGGCGGTGCAGGCACGGCGGGGAGGCGTGGTGGACTACGTGGATGCCTCGCGCATCGTGGTGCGGGTCAACGACGAAGAAACCTCGGCTGGTGAAGTGGGCGTGGACATTTACAACCTCGTCAAATACACGCGCTCCAACCAGAACACGAACATCAACCAGCGTCCCATCGTCAAGGTCGGGGACCACATCGCCCGCGGTGACGTGGTGGCGGACGGTGCGTCCACCGACATGGGAGAACTGGCACTCGGGCAAAACCTGCTGGTCGCCTTCATGCCCTGGAACGGCTATAACTTCGAGGATTCGATCCTGATCTCGGAGCGTGTGGTGGCCGAAGACCGTTTCACCTCGATTCACATCGAGGAACTGTCGGTGGTCGCTCGCGACACCAAGCTCGGGCCGGAGGAAATCACCCGCGACATTTCCAATTTGTCGGAGAACATGCTGGCCAGGCTGGACGAGTCCGGCATTGTTTCCATCGGCGCCGAAGTGGATGCCGGTGACGTGCTGGTCGGCAAGGTCACGCCGAAAGGGGAAACCCAACTCACGCCCGAAGAGAAGCTGCTGCGGGCGATCTTCGGGGAAAAGGCTTCCGACGTGAAGGATACGTCGTTGCGCGTGCCTTCCGGCATGTCTGGTACCGTGATCGACGTTCAGGTTTTCACCCGCGAAGGCATCGAACGAGACAAACGCGCGCAGCAGATCATCGACGACGAGTTGAAGCGTTACAAACTCGACCTCGCGGACCAGTTGCGGATCGTGGAAGACGATGCCTTTGGTCGTATCGAACGCCTGTTGACCGGGAAAACGGCCAACGGCGGCCCGAAGAAACTGGCCAAGGGAACCAAGATTGCCAAGGCCTATCTGATCGACATCGAGCGTTATCACTGGTTTGATATCCGGCTGGTCAACGAAGAGGCTGCGCAGCAGCTTGAGCAGTTGAAGGTCGGACTGGAGCAGACCCGCAAGGCGTTTGACGCCGCGTTCGATGAAAAGAAACGCAAGCTCACGAGCGGCGACGAGCTCCCGCCGGGGGTGCAGAAGATGGTCAAGGTATATCTGGCCGTCAAACGTCGCCTGCAGCCTGGTGACAAGATGGCGGGTCGCCACGGAAACAAGGGCGTGATTTCCAAAATTACGCCGCTGGAGGATATGCCGCATATGGCCGATGGCACGCCGGTGGATGTGGTGCTGAATCCGCTGGGCGTTCCCTCGCGCATGAACGTCGGCCAGATTCTGGAGACTCATCTGGGTTGGGCGGCCAAAGGACTGGGCAAGCGTATCGGCGATCTTCTCAAGGCGCACGCCAAGATCGCCGACGTCCGCAAGGCCTTGACCCTGGTGTACAACTCCAGTGGCAAGGCAGAGGACATCGGCGAACTCACGGACGCGGAAGTGCTTGGATTGGCGACCAACCTGCAGGGCGGCGTGCCCTTTGCAACACCGGTGTTCGACGGGGCCAACGAGCAGGAGATCAAGGCTATGCTGGAGCTGGCGGGTCTGCCCCAATCGGGCCAGATCGCGTTGTTCGACGGGCGCACCGGCGAAGCCTTCGACCGCGCGGTGACTGTCGGATACATGCACATGCTCAAACTCCATCATCTGGTGGATGACAAGATGCACGCGCGTTCGACCGGCCCGTACTCGCTTGTCACCCAGCAACCGCTGGGCGGCAAGGCGCAGTTCGGCGGCCAGCGATTCGGCGAAATGGAAGTGTGGGCGCTGGAGGCCTATGGCGCTGCGTACACACTCCAGGAAATGCTTACGGTCAAATCCGATGACGTGGGCGGCCGCACCAAGGTGTACGAGAACATCGTCAAGGGCGAACACAAGATTGACGCCGGCATGCCGGAATCCTTCAACGTACTGGTGAAGGAAATCCGCTCGCTCGCGATTGACATCGACCTTGACCGCTACTGATCCTGATCCGACGGCAGCAGCCCACCCATTCTGCAAGGAGTCGTGAATGAAAGCTTTGCTCGATTTGTTCAAGCAAGTCACGCAGGAAGAAGAGTTCGATTCGATCAAGATCGGACTGGCTTCCCCCGAGAAAATCCGTTCCTGGTCCTACGG
>JBJXFN010000041.1:0-2769 GCA_046155535.1 Burkholderiales bacterium | reverse complement strand
CCGGCGTAATAGCGCGCCACCCAGTTGCCGGGGGAGGAAGCGCTTAATTTCCTGAACCCCAGGAAGCGGCCCTCAGCGACCCGAACCCAGTAAGGTTCACGCTTCGGGTCGAGCTTCGCGCGAACGTCAACACGGTCTATTCGTTTGGTCATCTAGACTCCGGTACGAAATGGAGTACGAAACGATAGTACCATGAAGTTCCATGAACCCCCAACGTCTAAAACCCCGTCCGCATAGGGAAATCAAGGAAGGCTGGTAAACTCGGGTAGACCTAAAATACCTTTGTTTCCGCCTTCACACGGCAGGGGCCACAGGTTCGATCCCTGTACCACCCACCAAACACTTCCGCCCTGCTTTCCAAAACGCTATTGCGCCTGCGGTTTTGGGCCGCTGACATTGGACGCGCGCGCGCCGCGCCCCGTCTCTGCGAGCAACCGCACATTTTCTGCCACCAGATCGGCGTTTGTCTTCTCCAACTCCTGAAACTGATATTGCATCACTTCCGTTGCGGCCAGCTTGCCCCGTAAATCCTCGTTTTCTTTCCGTGCAGCGGCCAGTTCCGAGGACAGTTGGACGATTTGTGGATTGCCGTCCTGTTGTGTCGGCGCGACCTCTTTGCCCGATGATCCACCATCTGCCGCGCGCTTCTTGTTGATGGATTCGATCAAAGCGTCCACCTGTCCCGTCAGCGGGCGATCTCGTGGATCGGGCTGGCCTAGCACCTGGGCAAGTTCGAGCAACCGGGACTCTTCGTCGCGTATGACTTGTTCGGCCGTGGCCTTGCGCTGCGCACGATCCTGCACGGCTTCCAGTACTTGCATCAGGTGATTCACGTTGAAAGTGGCTTCCCGCGACTTCTCCGCCACCCCGGGCTCGTCGCGTGGATTCTGTGCGATGAACGCATCCGCAGACTGGAAACTTGCAATGGCCTCGGTCCAGGTCAGCGGCGCCTGTTTTTCCGCCCCCTTCTTCTTTGCCTCCGCCAGTCTGCCCTCTGCATCGTTCAGGGCGTTGAAACGCACAACCTTCACTTCCAGCGCCAGCATTTTCGCGTTGAGAGCATCCCGTTGCTTGACGGTTTTCTCCGATTTGCCCTCCCCCGTCCGGACAATCAGTTCCCGCAATTGCGTCGCCACTTGTTCGTACTCTTTCGGATAGGCGTTCTCCGCCTTCAAGGTCCGCAGTCGGGTCCGCATTTTCAATTCTTCGGCCATCTCGGTCTGGATCATGGCCACCACGGCCTGACCCTCCACCGTCAATTTTTCTGCTTTTGCCGCTTCTTCGATGACGCGCTTGCGGTTGCCTCGCTCCGCTGCATCGCGAACTTTTGCCACGGACTTTTCCAGCTCTTCGAGCTTGCGCGGCGCATACAGACCCCATTCCTTTTCGCGCGCTTCACGCAATGCGTCATCCGCCTTGGACGAAATTTCGGATATGGACAACGCCGCAGCGGCCTTTTCCTGCTCACTCGGCCCACCGGCGCGTTGCACGCTGCCGCCACCGCAGCCAGCGATTGTTGATAAAACACACAGGGCCAGAATGGCATGACGAAACATGGAGGGATCCCTTGAAGAAGTTTCAATCAGGACAATTTTGATTCAAAGCTCTGCTGCGGAGTGCAAATCGGCCGGTTACCATCGGCAACTCGATCGCAGCATCCTTACTGCACCACACACTCCGTCTGCGCGCCGCTGGCCGGCCCGGCCCCGAAGCCCGGCGTGTTGTTGGTCACCCCCTGGCTCGCCGGCACCTTGTCCATCGGCTTGGCGTTGTCCGCTACATAGCCAAATTCCCCCGCACTCAGTGGCTTGGTGCCCCCGGCATTGGTGACGTTGACCCCGCCTTCGCCTACATCCAGATGCAGACCGTTGCCCGGTGTCTGCCCGGCACTGTTGCGCAGGTTCAGGCAGTCGTTCTCACAGTACTGCGCCCCGTACACCGTGCCCCGGATGCCGATGGTGGCCACCGCCGTGCGCATCTGGTAGGAGTCGGGCTTTCTCTTGCCCACGACACCGGTCAGTGTTCGAAAGCCCCCCTTGAGCAGCCGGAAGATGGCGTTGTCCTGAGCCGGGGTGTCCTTCACGTAGTTAAATTGTTCGATCATGAACTGGGTGTTGGGCCGCAAGGTGACCTCACCCCCATCGCTGAATTTGACCCGCGCGTAGGTGTCCCCCGCGGTGGCCAGCAGATCGCCGGATTCGACCTGCGAGCGCGGCGCCAGGATCTTCGATACACCGCCGGCCCGCTTGACCACCAGCGCGCCACTGACATGGGTGACTTCGCCCACCGGGGCTGCCGCCCAGGCGCAGGGGCCGGCCAACACCAGCAGCAGGATCAGCCTAGATGCAAACCGGGGGGGCTGCTTTCTTGTCTGTGGCATTGTCTTCCGCCTTGTCTGATTGGCCTTCTTCCTTCGCCTCTTCTTCGTCTTCCTCGGAATACTCCGTGTTCGACTCGCCGCCGCCTTCAGCCAGCGTGGTCGCGTAGATGATGCTGTTGTCCACTTCCACCAGCGGGGTCTTGGGTTCCGGCAGAATGAGCGTGACCGGATTGCCGAACAAACCGCTGTCGGTGGTACCGTTCAGGATCGGATCCGCGGCCGAAAGCGCGGTACAGCCGGTGCAGCTGATGGCATTGATGATCATGCCACCGGTGGGCGTTCCGATCACCGCGTCGGCGTCCCCACCCAAACCCGGCACCAGCGTAATGGCGTTGCCTGCGCTGATCGTGGAGGTGCCAGCACCGCCGATAATGCCTGCGTAACTCTCC
>JBJXFN010000008.1:0-79841 GCA_046155535.1 Burkholderiales bacterium | reverse complement strand
GTGGCCGATGCGCTCAAAGGGCAGATGCCTCTTGCGTTTGCGGTGCTCAAGGACAACGCAAAAATTGCAACACCCGTTCAGCGTGCCGATCAGGAAAAGGAAATTCTGGCCACCGTAGACGCGCAATTGGGGGCCATTGCCCGGCCCTCAAGGGTGCATTTTGTCAATCTGCTGCCCAAGACACGATCCGGCAAACTCCTGCGGCGGAGCATTCAGGCTCTGGCCGAAGGACGCGACCCCGGCGATCTGACAACCCTCGAAGATCCGGGCGCGCTGGACCAGATCCGCAACGCCGTCTCGGGAAAATAAAAAGGGCGGCTCTGCCGCCCTTGAATGGAACCGTCCCGCGTAATTATTGCTGCTTGCGCGGATCCTCGTCCGGATTCATGTATTCAATCGGATTTTCCACCGGGCCGATGCCGGATTCCTGGATGATGACTTCGGTGCGCGCCCACGCAAAGTGCGGAACATTGGGGTCCGTCACATAAAAAGTGCCGGCCTGAAACTCCTTCATCACCATCGGGTTGTAATTCTCGCCCACTCCCGACCAATAAATTCCCTTGAGCACCGTGACTGTGCGTGCGTCGGGATGTTTGTGAGGAGGGAGTTTGTAACCGGAGGGCATTTTCGCCCGAAAAATATACGGGCCCGGTTTGGAAGGGTCGCCATAAAGCATCACGATCTGCATCCCATACGGGGCAGACTTGTTTTTCACCCACTGGATTTTTTCCGGATCTGCCGTGACGAAATTGCCATTCATCATCACGGTCATACCTTCGCCTTCGCCATGTGCGACCGGCAACGCGGTCAATCCGAAAATCATCGTCGCCACAACGGCGGTTTTACTGATTTGCATGCGATTTCTCCGAGAGATTGCTGAAACGAATACAACCGGACCAAACTTTGGCACGGGATGGTAACACCAATTGGGGTGTCGCCGAATGTCCGGGGACAAGTCTGGGACACTGTTCCGCAAAGGAAATTCCCTTGGGGATAAACGTGTCGAAGTGGTTGTTTTCTTTGACAGCATAGGCTCGCTGACGTATTCTTCGCGCCTTTCCAAGCCGGGGTTTTGGCAGGGAAAACGAGTGCCGGCAGCGCAGAGGTGGGCGTGTGGTTTAAGTCGCACTCTACCCGACTCAATCCCTTCTCCCTCCGGGAGAAGGGCAGGGATGAGGGAAGAAGTTTGCGGTTAAGAGTTCAACATTTTCGATCAAAGCGGAGAGGTGGATGAGCGGTTTAAGTCGCACGCCTGGAAAGCGTGTTTAGGTTAATAGCCTAACGGGGGTTCGAATCCCCCCCTCTCCGCCAATCAAGTGTTTTATGTGCTTGATTGAAAGTATTTCGCACTAATCCCAGCGACACCTACCCATACAACCACCGTACTTGGCGCAATCTCTACCCGAAGCGATTGCCCAACGCTTATTGAAGCGGGTACAGGAATTTGTCGATGTGGCTGTCCAACACCTTGGCAACTGCAAGCAGCCGACGGTCACTGTAGCGCTTGCCCGCCACCTGGATGTTCACCGGTAGACCGGACGGGCCTAACCCGATGGGCATGGAAACCACAGGGCTGTTAGTGGTTGTGAATACAGTCGTGTACGACTGCGTGCCGACGTAGTAGTGGATGTCCGCACCATCCACTTGCAACGGCGTGTTGTAAATCTTGAAATCGCCAAACGTTTTGCTGTATGCATGGTGCTTGAACGCGGTGGTTGCGCTGACGGGGCACAGCCACACGTCGTAATCCGAGAGAAAGTTGTCCATCTTGGTGATGTATTGGCTTTGCAGCTCGAATGCCTGCATCAATTTCTGAACAGAAATCGGCCCCACGATTTTTCTCTGCATCGGAATATTTTTCAATGTATTTTTTGAGAATAGATGACCAATGGAGCGCATCAAATTTGACATGTTGTAATTGCCTTGTGCCCCCACGAAACTACCCCAGGTTTCCCAGATTTCGTTGTAGTCCATTCCTTGCGGTTCAAGCTTGTGGACGGTGGCGCCCGCTTGGGCCAGTTTGTTCACATAGGCTTGCAGTTTGTCCTTGATCTCTGCGCTTACCGGAACCCCACCAAAGTTATCCGTCCAGGCAATTTTGAGTTTGGAGATGTCGATGTTTCCACCGATGTCCGCCAGCAGCGGGGCGACGTTTCTGTCATGGGATGTCGGTTGTGTGAGTACGTCCAAGGCCAACGCCAGATCATCAATCGAACGCGCCAGCGGCCCGGCAACGGCCAGCGTCCGATAGCCATTGATCTCCCCGGGGGGCAGCAATATGTGTCCTTCAAACGACACAATACCGTGGGTCGGCTTCAATCCATAGACGCCGCAAAAGCTCGCAGGAAGACGAATCGAGCCCGCCAGGTCACTGCCCAGGGAGAGCGAGGTCATGCCGGTTGCCAGAGCGGTGGCGCATCCACCACTGGAGCCGGCGGGTGTGCGCTGAACGTCCCAAGGATTATTGGTCTTGCCGAAGATGGGATTGTCCGTTTGCATGTCCATCGCCAGCGTGGGTGTATTGGTCCTGCCAATGATGATCGCGCCAGCCTCTTTCAACAGCTTGACCGCCACCGCATCGCTATCCGGGATGAAGTCCTTGAGTGGCAGATACCCTGCCGTGGTGCGCGAGCCCTTGACGCGATAGGTGTCCTTGATCGTGATCGGAACCCCATGCAGTGGGCCGCATGGTTTCCCAGCGCGCCTGGCTTGATCGGCCTGGTCTGCTTGCGCCAGCGCTTGCGTCTCGTTGAGCGTAACGATGGCATTGAAGGTGGCGTTGTGCTTCTTGATTTGCGCGAAAAAGGCTTCAACAGTTTGGCGGGAGGTGATTTCACCCGCGCGAATCATCGCGGAAAGTTGGCTGGCAGAAAGAAAATTGAGGTTTGCTTGCATGAGTTCTCCGTTGACACAGGATTGGGGGCAGGCTGAGCGCGGTGATCAGCGAACTGCCACCGATAAGCGTGGCCACGCGCAAGGAGTTGATTGATTGACGATGCACAATTTCATGGCGGGTCAATTGCAGTCGTGCATCCGTAACAACTGCAGATTGCATCTCCGAGCACGAGAGCGATGATTTGGATTCGGGCACGTTGGGAATCAAGGACCGGCAAGGTGACTCCATCAGTGGCCGCCAATGAAGCGGGAGATAACGCCGCTGATCAAGTTGTGTGTTTCAGCTGTTCCAGGATCGCGGGATTTTAGCTTCGGCACAATGCGCAGACCGCGCATTCGCCTCCACTGGCACCCGGCTCTTCGGAATGATTGCGTAGAGACGGTCACTTGACCTCAAATGGCTTGTTTGAACTGCTCCAGTATGGCTGGGTTTTAGCTCCGGCATAACGCGCGGATCGCGCATTAGCCTCCACTGAAACTCCGCTCGTCCAGCTGTTCGGATCCAGCCACGGTTCAGGTTGCCTGTTTCAGTTGTTCCAAGATCGCGGGGTTTTCCAGCGTCGAGACGTCTTGCGTAATCGTTTCCCCCTTGGCGATGGACCGCAGCAGGCGCCGCATGATTTTTCCCGAACGGGTCTTGGGCAGATTGTCGCCGAAGCGGATTTCATCGGGTTTGGCGATCGGGCCGATCTCCTGCGCGACCCAGTCGCGCAATTCCTTTGAAATGTTCTTTGCCGCATCGCCTGCCGGCCGGGCGGATTTGAGGACGACAAAGGCGACCACCGCCTCGCCCTTGATGTCGTGTGGTTTGCCGACGACGGCGGCTTCGGCAACCATCGGGTTGGCGACCAGCGCGGATTCAATTTCCATTGTGCCCAAACGGTGGCCTGACACATTCAGCACATCATCGATCCGTCCCATGATCCAGAAATATCCGTCCTGGTCGCAATTGGCGCCGTCGCCGGCGAGGTAATAGCGTCCCTGAAAATCTTCCGGGTAATAACTTTTCTTGTAGCGCTCGGGGTCGCCCCAGATCGTGCGGATCATTGACGGCCAGGGCTTCTTGATAACGAGTATTCCTCCTTTGCCTTTTTCGACGTCCTGTCCGGTTTCATCGACGATGGCGGCCATGATGCCCGGCAGGGGCAGGGTGCAGGAGCCGGGTTTGAGCGGCGTCACGCCGGGTAGCGGCGTGATCATGTGGCCGCCTGTTTCGGTCTGCCACCAGGTGTCGACGATGGGGCAACGGCCCTGACCGACGGTGGTGTAGTACCACATCCAGGCTTCCGGATTGATGGGTTCGCCGACCGAACCCAGCAATCGCAGGCTGCTCAAGTCATACTTTTTCGGCAGGTCTGCGCCGGCCTTGATCAGAGAGCGAATCGCCGTGGGCGCGGTGTAAAACACATTGACCTTGTGATCCTGGATCATTTTCCAGAAGCGGCCGGCATCCGGATACGTGGGCACGCCTTCAAAAATGATTTCCGTCGCACCGACAGCCAAGGGACCGTAGGCGATGTAGCTGTGCCCCGTTACCCAACCGACGTCAGCGGTACACCAGAAGACATCGGAGGCCTTGTTGTCGAAGGTCCACTGCATGGTGAGCATGGCTTGCAGCAGGTAACCTGCGCTTGAATGCTGGACGCCTTTGGGCTTTCCGGTGGAGCCCGACGTGTACAGAATGAACAGCGGATGTTCGGCATTGACCCAGGTGGGTTCGCAAGTGTCGGCCTGATTTTTCACCAGCTCGTGCCACCAGCGATCGCGCGGTGCCTGCATTGTGATGGCGCTTCCGGTGCGCCGGTATACAACCACTGTCCGGATGGCTTCACAGTTGCCCATGGCCAGGGCTTCGTCCACGGCGGCTTTCAGCGGAACCTCCTTGCCTCCGCGCATCTGCCCGTCGGCGGTGATGATGGCCACCGCGCCGGCATCGATGATGCGTTCGTGGATGCTTTTTGCGGAAAACCCTCCGAACACGACAGAATGGGTTGCACCGATGCGCGCGCAGGCCTGCATGGCCACCACGGCTTCGATCGACATGGGCATGTAGACGATGACCCTTTCGCCCGCCCGGATGCCTAGCGCTTTTAGTCCGTTGGCGAACTGGCAGACGCGGCGATGCAGGTCGCGATAGCTGATCCGGGTGACGGTGCCGTCGTCGGCCTCGAAAATAATGGCGATCTTGTCGGGCTGCGTGCGCAGATGGCGATCCAGGCAGTTGTAGGAGACATTGAGTTCGCCGTCGTGGAACCACTTGAAAAACGGCGGCTTGCTCTGGTCCAGGGTCTTCGTAAAGGGTTTGTGCCACAGCAGTTGTTCGCGCGCGAGCCTTGCCCAGAAGCCTTCGTAGTCTTTCTCCGCTTCTGCGCACAGCGCCTGATAGGCTGACATGCCCGAAACGTTGGCCTGACCGACAAACGCCGGCGGCGGCGCAAACACCCTGGTTTCGTGCAGAACAGACTCGATATTGCTCATGAATGCCTCCCGCATTTTGCGATTCGTTTGGGACGGTGCACGCCCTTGGCCCGGATTATAAACAGAACGCCGGAATATCCAGAGTGTGCAATGGCCGGAAGAGTTCAGCCAGTTGCAGGTGCTGGTGTAAAATTCGCCGCCTTGAAAAACCCATTTTTCAGAGAAGGACCATGCAAGCAACCCGGGACTACAGCCGATCGCAGGCGACACTGGCAGGACTGATTTTCTGGAGCCGCTGGCTGCAGGCTCCGCTGTATGTGGGCCTGATCATCGCGCAGACAGTCTATGTCTACCACTTCATGCAGGAGTTGTGGCATCTGGTCGCCACGGTACGCGGCCTGTCCGAAACGGACATCATGTTGCTGGTGCTGGGTCTGATCGACGTGGTGATGATCGCGAATCTGTTGATCATGGTCATTGTCGGCGGCTACGAAACTTTCGTGTCCAAACTCCATCTGGAGGGCCATCCGGACGAGCCGGAATGGCTTTCGCACGTCAATGCGGGGGTTTTGAAGGTGAAACTCGCGATGGCGCTGATTGGCATATCGTCGATCCACCTGCTAAAGACGTTCATCAATGCGGCGCAGATGAACAGCGACACGATCATGTGGCAAGTGGTGATTCACCTCACGTTCGTGATTTCCGCGCTTGCCATGGCGTATACTGACCGCATGACTACGATTGTGCCGGCAGCGCACTAAACAGCCGGGTAAATTCCGCGTTCCCCACTTTTTCATGACCGTTATTCGCCAGCAGGATCTGATAGACAGCGTCGCCGACGCGCTGCAATTCATTTCGTACTACCACCCGATGGATTACATCAAGGCACTGGCACGTGCCTATGAGCACGAGGAATCGGCCCCGGCGCGCGATGCGATTGCGCAAATCCTGACCAATTCCCGGATGTCGGCCGAAGGCAGGCGCCCGATGTGCCAGGACACGGGAATCGTGGTGGCTTTCCTGCGCATCGGGATGAACGTGCGCTGGGACGGTGGGACAATGAGCGTGTCGGACATGGTGAACGAAGGCGTTCGCCGCGCGTACCAGCATCCGGACAATAAATTGCGGGCCTCGATTGTTGCGGATCCTGCCGGCGGTCGGAAAAACACCCGTGACAACACCCCGGCGGTGATTCACATGGAAGTGGTGCCCGGCGACAAGCTGGATGTCAGGGTGGCAGCCAAGGGCGGTGGCTCGGAAAACAAGGCAAAGTTCGTGATGCTCAATCCCTCTGACAGCATCGCCGACTGGGTGGTCAAAACAGTGCCCACCATGGGCGCGGGGTGGTGCCCGCCCGGCATGCTTGGCATTGGCATTGGCGGCAGTGCGGAAAAGGCCATGGTGCTTGCCAAGGAGTCACTCATGGACCCGATCGACATGCATGAACTGAAACAGCGCGGGCCGCGCAACCGCATCGAGGAATTGCGCATCGAGCTGTGCGACAAGGTCAACGCGCTGGGCATCGGTGCTCAGGGCCTGGGCGGATTGACCACGGTGCTGGACGTCAAGATTCTCGATTATCCGACGCATGCCGCGTCGCTTCCGGTGGCGATCATTCCCAATTGCGCTGCCACCCGCCACATTCACTTCACGCTGGATGGCAGCGGTCCGGCACAATTGGAGCCGCCAAAGCTGGATGAGTGGCCGGACGTGCGCTGGACCCCGGCAGCCGGTTCGCGGCGGGTGGATCTCGCCAAAGTCACGCGCGAGGAAATTGGCACGTGGAAGCCGGGCGAAACCCTGTTGCTGAACGGCAAGATTCTCACCGGACGCGACGCTGCGCATAAACGCATTCAGGACTTGTTCACCAAGGGCGAATCGCTGCCGGCGGGGGTCGATTTTCGCAACCGGTTCATTTATTACGTCGGACCGGTCGATCCGGTGCGCGATGAAGTGGTGGGCCCCGCAGGCCCCACAACCGCGACGCGCATGGACAAATTCACCGAGATGATGCTCGCAAAAACCGGGCTGCTTGGCATGATTGGCAAGGCCGAACGCGGACCGGCAGGCGTGGAAGCCATTCGCAAACATCGGGCCGTTTATCTGATGGCGGTGGGGGGCGCGGCCTATCTGGTGTCAAAGGCTATCCGGTCCTCGCGTGTCGTGGCGTTTGCGGACCTGGGCATGGAAGCGATTTACGAATTTGAGGTGCGGGACATGCCGGTCACCGTCGCAGTGGACGCCAACGGCACTTCGGTACACCAGACCGGGCCCCGTGAATGGCAGCTAAAAATCGGCAAGATTCCCGTCACAACAGCCTGAGGAACCAGCGATGAGGAGCAAGGATTGCGACGTCGCCGGATCGCGCTTGAACCGGTATCATCCTTCTCCCCTCACATCTCGCCCCGCAATCCCAGTTTTTCAATGGCGGGCCTCCCCGCATTGCATGGTAGTGAACCTGGTCAGGTCCGGAAGGAAGCAGCCACAGCTATTCTCTGCAAGTGCCGGGGGCAAGGCTCGCCACCCCTTTTCAGTCCGACCGGAGGTTGGTGTGCGTGGCCATAGCGTCTTGACCGCGCTGCACGGTAGGCGACGCAAGTCCACGGCAAGCTGATGCTCGCGCTGGCACGCAAATGGCGCCCCAGGAGTTTTGCGGAGCTGGTGGGCCAGGAACATGTGGTCAAGGCGATCAGCAATGCGCTGACCCAGAACCGTCTGCATCATGCTTATCTGTTTACAGGTACCCGGGGCGTTGGCAAAACGACCCTGGCGCGGATTGTCGCCAAGGCGCTCAATTGCGAGACGGGCGTCAGCGCCACGCCCTGCGGCGTCTGCGCCGCCTGCACGCAGATTGACGCCGGCCGTTTTATTGACCTGGTGGAACTGGATGCGGCATCGAACACCCAGGTCGATGCCATGCGCGAACTGCTTGAGAGCGCCATGTTCGCGCCGACTGCAGCTCGCTTCAAGGTCTACATCATCGACGAAGTGCACATGCTTTCACGATCGGCTTTTAATGCGATGCTCAAAACGCTGGAAGAGCCGCCGGCCCATGTGAAGTTCGTCCTGGCGACGACCGATCCCCAGAAGGTGCCGGTCACGGTCCTGTCGCGCTGCCTGCAATTCAACCTCAAGCAGATTCCACCGGCGCAGATTCGCGGGCAACTGGAACATATTCTGGGCAAGGAAGGTGTGCCCTTCGAGGCCGGTGCGCTGAATCTGTTGGCGCGGGCCGCGCAGGGCAGTCTGCGGGATGCGCTGTCACTGCTCGATCAGGCGATCGCCCACGGGGCCGGCAAAGTCGCGGAGCAGCCGGTGCGCGAGATGCTCGGCGTGGTGGATCGCAGATATCTGTACGAGCTGCTGCGCGCGGTGGCACGCAGCGATGGCCCCGCCATGTTGAAAGAAATTGAAAGTATGGCGTCCAGGAGCCTGTCATTTGAATCCGCCTTGCAGGAACTGGCCACCCTGTTACACAACATCGCCCTGGCGCAGACGCTGCCTGAAACGCTGCAGGAGGATGACCCAGAACGCGCCGACTTGCAGGAACTGGCGCAGGCGTTTTCGCCGGAAGAACTGCAACTTCACTATCAGATTGCCTTGCTCGGCCGGCGCGATCTCGGGCTTGCGCCCGACGATTTTGCAGGATTCAGCATGACGCTGATGCGCATGCTGGCCTTTGCCCCGATCGAGCCTGGCGACACGCCTGGTGTGCGTGCCGCCCCGGCGCAGAAAATCTCCGTTCAGTCCGCAAAAGAAAATCCAGCGGCAACGGCTCCAGCGCCCGCCACGCCGGTTGCGGGCGAACCGATGGAATCCGAATTGTCGAACTGGCGGGAATTGCTGACGCGGCTGAAAATTGGGGGCATGGCACGCATGCTGGCCGATCATTGTGAGTTTCACAGCCTGGAGGACAGCCGCCTGGGATTGACCATTGCCGAAGCCCACAAGCATCTGGTCGAGAAAGCCTACGTGGACAAATTGCAGGTCGCGCTGGAAGAATACTTCCGGCAGAAAGTGCGCTTGACGGTGAAAGTGGGGACCGCGGTGAACAGCCCCGCGCAGTTGGAAGACCAGGAACGACGGACAAAACTGGCGGCCGCCATGGAGTCTATCGATTCCGATCCGTTTGTCCGAGACCTGGTGGAGACGTTCGACGCCCGGGTCAGGGATTCGTCAATCAAACCGACATAATCGAGGGAACCCGTCATGATGAAGGGACAGTTGGCCGGGCTGATGAAGCAGGCCCAGCAAATGCAGGACAATCTGAAAAAGGCGCAGGAGGAGATTGCCGCGATGCAGGTGGAAGGGCAATCCGGCGCCGGCATGGTCAAAGTGACGATGACCGGGCGGCACGATGTCAAACGTGTCAGTATCGACTCGAGCCTGATGACCGACGACAAGGACATGCTGGAGGATCTGGTTGCTGCCGCGGTCAATGATGCGGTGCGCCGAGTCGAAGTCGCGACGCAGGAAAAAATGGGCGGGCTGACCTCCGGCTTCGGATTGCCGCCTGGAATGAAACTGCCGTTCTGAGTGCATCGCGAACAGTGAACGGCCCAGGTGTAGGCCGTTGCCCATTAGCCATTCACCGTTCACCTTTCACCTTTCACGCGTGAAGACACCCACCACCATCGAGGAGTTGATCGAAGCCTTGCGCTGCCTGCCCGGTGTCGGACCGAAATCGGCGCAGCGCATGGCCTATCATCTCCTGCAGCGCGATCATGCAGGCGCCCAGCGGCTCGGAAATGCCTTGATGCAGGCATTGCAGCGCGTGAGGCACTGCGACCGTTGCAACAATTTCACCGAACAGGCGGTGTGCGAGCTGTGCAGTTCCGCACGGCGCGACCCGTCGCTCTTGTGTGTGGTGGAATCTCCCGCTGATTTACTGATGATGGAGCAGTCCCAAGCCTATTCCGGCATGTATTTTGTGCTGATGGGAAAACTCTCGCCGCTGGACGGCATCGGTCCCAAGGATATACATCTGGACCGTCTGATCAAACGAGCGCTTGACGGCAGCGTCAAGGAAACCATTCTGGCCACGAACTTCACCGCCGAAGGCGAGGCCACCGCGCACTATGCGGGTGAATTACTGCGCGCACGCGGCATGAAGGTCAGTCGTATCGCCCGCGGCCTGCCGGTGGGCGGTGAACTCGAACATGTGGATAGCGGCACCCTGGCCCAGGCCATCATCGAACGGAGAGCCGCCTTATGACGGATGTTCCTGCAGAAGGCACCAAGCGGCGCCTGTCCCCGAGACGCACGCCGCGCAGCGCACCGGCGGTCGCCAAAAAGACAAAAAAACCGGGCGCCACGCGGCCGCGCCAGGAGTTGCCACGCACTGCCGCAACACCGGCCGTGCCGAAATCCCAGAAACTGCAAAAAGTTCTGGCGCAGGCCGGACTGGGATCGCGCCGCGGCATGGAGGAAATGATCAAGGCCGGCAAGGTCAAGGTCAACGGCGAAGTGGCGCTGCTCGGCGCGCGCGTGACCACGGACGATTTAATCCAGATCGGACGGCGCCAGATCAAATTCAAAGTCACCTCGAAATTGCCGCGGGTCATTGTGTATCACAAACCCGAAGGAGAAATCGTCAGTCGCGATGATCCACAAGGACGTCCCAGCGTGTTCGAAAAGCTGCCGGTGATTCGCAGCGCCAAATGGCTGGCGGTTGGCAGGCTGGATTTCAACACCGGGGGTTTGTTGCTGTTCACGACCTCGGGAGAGTTGGCGAACCGATTAATGCATCCGCGTTTCGAAGTCGAACGCGAATATGCGGTGCGCCTGTTCGGGCAGTTGTCCCCGGCACACGCCGCCGAACTCAGGAAGGGCGTGCAGCTCTCGGATGGGGAAGCCAAATTCGATCTGCTCGAGGAAAGCGGCGGCGAAGGCCGCAACCGCTGGTACCGGCTGGTCTTGCGGGAAGGCCGCAACCGGGTGGTGCGCAGAATGTTCGAAGCTCTGGGCATCCAGGTGAGCCGCCTGATGCGGGTGCGATTTGGCATGGTGAGCCTGCCGCCGCGCCTGAAGCGGGGAACCTGGATCGAACTCAAGGAAGCGGAAATCAGCGAATTGCTCGAGTGGGCGGGCAATGCTACCGCCCCGGAGCCTGCCGAAACTAAGGAGAAAGGTCGCAAGCCTGCAGCAGAAAAACCTGGTCGGCACCGGCCGCGGTCTCCAGCCAGATAAATGGCAGCGTCGGAAAGGCAGCTTCCACGGTTTCCTTCTGATGGCCGATTTCGACCACCAGCAGCCCTTGCGGCGTGAGCCGCGATCCTGACTGGGCAAGTATCCTTCGCACGACGTCCAGGCCGTCTGCACCGCCGTCCAGCGCCAGGGCAGGCTCGGCCCGATACTCGGCCGGCAGTGCACGCATGGCAGCCAGGTCGACGTAAGGCGGATTGGCCACGATCAAGTCGTAGCGTGCGGCCAGTTCGCCAAACAAATCTCCGCGCGTGACACGCACTCGTTCCGCCAATTGGTAGTCGGCGATATTCTTGTTCGCGACTTCCATGGCCGCAGCGGAAATCTCCGTTGCGTCGACACTGGCTTGGGTAAAAGCCAGAGCGACCAGGATTGCCAGGCAGCCTGAGCCGGTACACAAGTCGAGCGCGTGGCGGATTTCGGCGGGTTCGGCGATCCAGGGGGCGAGACGCTCATCCAGCAACAACTCCGCAATCGGAGAGCGCGGCACGATCACCCTTTCGTCCACATAGAAACGGTATTCGCGCAGCCAGGCTTCGCGGGTCAGGTAGGCGGCCGGAATGCGCTCCCGGATTCGCCGCGCAAGCAATAGTTCGACGGTTTCGATTTCACTTTTCGTGAGCCGCGCGTCTAGAAACGGTTCCAGGCGATCAATCGGCAGATGCAGAGCGTGCAGCAGCAGATAGGCCGCCTCGTCGTAGGCATTGGTGCTGCCGTGGCCGAACGACAGGCCGGCCTCGTTGAAACGGCTGACCGCAAAACGCAACCAGTCGCGCAGAGTCGAAAGCTGCGAGGCGGCCTCAGCGAACATTCAGGATTTTTTCGATGGCGCGCCGGTAAATGGACGAGAGGGCGTCGAGATCGGCGGCCGGAATATTTTCGTTCAGCTTGTGAATCGACTGATTGATCGGCCCGAACTCGGCGACCTCCGGGCAGAGGGTGGCAATAAAGCGACCGTCGGAGGTGCCGCCGGACGTGGACAACTCCGGCGTGCGGCCCGTGACTTCCCTGATAGCGTCGGACAGGCTGTCGACAAGTCGTCCGCGAGGCGTCAGAAATGGCATCCCGGACAGCACCCAGCGCAAGTCATATTGCAATCCATGCCGATCCAGGGTGGCGTGGACCCGCGATTTGAGCCCGTCCACCGTGCTGGCGGTGGAAAAGCGGAAATTGAACGATGCACTCAGTTCCCCGGGAATCACGTTGGTCGCGCCGGTGCCGGCGCGGATGTTGGAAACCTGCCAGGTGGTGGGCGGAAAATATTCGTTGCCCTCGTCCCAGACGACCCCGCCGAGTTCCGCCAGTGCCGGGGCGAACTCCATTATCGGGTTCTTCGATTGATGCGGGTAGGCGATATGTCCCTGGATGCCGTGCACCAGCAATTCTCCGGACAGGGATCCACGACGGCCAACCTTGATCGTATCGCCGAGTACTTTGGCCGACGAGGGTTCGCCCACAATGCAATAGTCGATGCATTCGCCGCGAGCGCGCAGGGTTTCCACGACTCGGGTCGTGCCGTCCACCGCAACGCCTTCTTCGTCGGAGGTCAGCAGCAGGGCGATGGAACCGGGAGGATTCGGGTGTTCTGCGAGAAAGCTTTCGATGCCGGTGACAAAGGCTGCCAGCGACGATTTCATGTCGGCCGCACCCCTCCCATACAGCACACCGTCGCGCACAGTGGGCACAAACGGGTCGCTGTGCCATTGATCCAAAGGACCCGTGGGAACCACGTCGGTATGCCCGGCAAAACACAGCAGCGGCGCGGATTGGCCGCGTCGCAACCAGAGATTGTCGACGTCGCCGAAGCGCAGGGATTCGGCGCTGAATCCCAACCGCGCCAGGCGTTCACTGATCAGGGTCTGGCAGCCGGCGTCGTCGGGCGTGACCGAAGTGCGGGCAATCAATGCGCGCGTGAGCTCAAGTGTGGCGGACATGTGGGCATGCCGGGCAGATGGCCCGGGGAATCAGGCAATCAGCTCTTTTCGGAATCGACGTTCAGTTTGATTTCGCTGAACGAATAACCGGCACCGGGTTTGACCATCACGCGGCCGGTCGGGCTTTCACCGATCTTGCCGGAAGCTTTTTGCTCGAAATTGTTGATCAACCAGGACAGGTTGGTTGAGGAGTCGGAATTCTTCAGCGCCTCGTCTTTGGATACCGTGCCTGCCATGTAAAGCTCGAACAATGCCTGTTCGAAAGTCTTGGAGCCGGGCGAGAGGCTTTGTTCCATGGCCTCGCGGATTTGCTCGATTTCCCCGGTCTTGATCAGTTCGGAAACGTGTTTGGTGTTGAGCATGACCTCCACCGCCGCCACCAGCGTGCCGTCGTTGGCTTTGACCAGCCGCTGGGAGATGATGGCGCGCAGGCTAATCGACAGGTCGGACAGCAGCGAGGTGCGGGCGTCATAGGGGAAAAAATTGATGACCCGGTTCAGCGCGTGATAGCTGTTGTTGGCGTGCAGGGTGGACAGGCAAAGGTGGCCGGTCTGGGCATAAAGCAGGGCGTGCTGAAGGGTCTCGCGGTCGCGGATTTCGCCGATCATCATCATGTCCGGCGCTTCGCGCATGGCATTGACGAGGGCATTCCCGTAACTGCGCGTGTCGGTGCCAACCTCGCGCTGGTTGATCACGCACTTGTCGTTGCGGAACACAAATTCCATCGGATCTTCGATGGTGAGTATATGTCCGGGCTTGAGCGCGTTACGGTGTTCGATCATGGCGGCGAGCGTGGTGGATTTGCCCGAGCCGGTGGAACCGACCACCAGGACAAAGCCGCGTTTTTCCATCACCAGATCCTTGAGGATGGCCGGCAGCTTGAGTTTTTCGATGCCCGGAGTGCCACTGCGCAGATATCGCACGACCATCGCCACCGCGCCGCGCTGGCGGAAGACGTTGACCCGGAAGCGTCCTGTGTCCGCAACGACATAGGAGAAATTCAGCTCCATGGTTTCTTCGAATTCCCGGATCTGCTTGTCGCTCAGCAATTCGTAGGCAACCTTGCGCGACGTCTCGGGATCGATGAGCTGCTGGTTCACCGGCATGATGGTGCCGAGAATCTTGATCGACACCGGGGCGCCCGCCGAAATGAACAAATCGGACGCCTGTTTTTCCGCCATCAGCTTGAACAAGGGGGTCAGGAACATGTGGGCCTCGATATTTTCAGTTGCAGGGATGTCGCGACAGGTGCTCCGGACGGTGGTTGCGCCTACACCCCGCGAAGCAGTTCGTTGATGCTGGTCTTGGCGCGGGTCTGCGCATCCACGCGCTTGACGATGACCGCGCAGTACAGGCTGTAGCGTCCGTCCGGCGAGGGCAGGTTGCCAGACACCACCACGGAGCCCGGCGGAATTTTCCCGTAAAGGATTTCACCGGTTTCGCGGTTGTAGATGCGCGTGCTCTGTCCGATGTAAACACCCATCGAGATCACGGAGCCTTCTCCTACCACCACGCCTTCCACGACTTCGGACCGGGCGCCAATAAAGCAGTTGTCCTCGATGATGGTCGGATTGGCCTGGATCGGCTCCAGCACACCACCAATGCCCACACCACCGGACAGATGCACGTTCTTGCCTATCTGTGCACAGGAACCCACGGTGGCCCAGGTGTCGACCATGGTGCCTTCGTCCACATAGGCCCCGATGTTGACAAACGAAGGCATCAGCACGACGTTTTTTCCGATGTAGGCGCCGGCGCGCACTGCCGCTGGTGGGACCACCCGAAATCCGCCCGCGGCAAAATCCTCGGCGCCGTAGTCCGCGAATTTTGCCGGGACCTTGTCGAAATAATTCGTGTAGCCATCGCGGATGACATGATTGTCTTCCAGTCGAAACGACAGCAGTACGGCTTTCTTGAGCCATTGGTGGGTGATCCACGCGCCATCGCGTTTTTCCGCGACACGCAGGTTTCCCGAATCCAGTTCCCGGATCACGCGCGCAACAGCGTCCCGGACTTCGGGAGCCGCCGAGCGCGGTGAAATACTGGCGCGATTGTCAAAGGCCTGTTCGATGAGCGTCTGCAGTTCCGTCATGCTTTCCATTTCCCGGTTTCAGATTGCCAAAAAGAATTCCCGCAGCCGGTGCGCGGCCTCCACACATTCCTCGACCGATGCCACCAGCGCGATGCGCACAAAGTTCTCGCCGGGATTGACCCCGCGCGCCTGCCGGGCCAGAAAACTGCCGGGGAGAACCGTTACATTATATTGGTTGAACAATCGTTTAGCGAACTCCGGGTCGGGAATCGGGGTGCGCAGCCACAGGTAAAAGGCCGCCTGGGGCAGATTGATTTCGGCCACGCCCGACAGGATGGCAGCCACTTTCTCGAATTTTTCCCGGTACAGGCGGCGGTTCTCCTGCACATGGGTTTCGTCCCGCCACGCGACTTCGCTGGCGGCTTGCACGGCCGGATTCATCGCACAACCGTGATAAGTGCGGTAAAGCAGAAATTTCTCCAAGATCCCGGCGTCGCCGGCAACAAAACCGGAGCGCATGCCTGGAACGTTGGACCGCTTGGACAGACTGGAAAAGGCCACCAGGCGCCTGAAATCCGTGCGACCGAGCCGTGCGGCCGCTTCCAGGCCGCCCAGCGGCGCATGGCCTTCGGAAAAATAGATTTCCGAATAACACTCATCGGAGGCGATCACGAAACCATGCCGATCCGACAGGCGAAACAAGTTTTCCCAGTCCGCCAATGTCATGACGTTACCAGTCGGATTGGCCGGCGAACAGACGTAGATCAACTGGGTTCGCGACCAGGTCTCTGCGGGCAACTGCGACGGATCGAAAGCGAAGCCATTTTCTGGAAATCCATTCAGAAACTCGGTCTGGGCGCCTGCCAGCAGTGCCGCACCTTCGTAAATCTGATAAAAGGGATTCGGCGACACTACAACGGGGCGCGGGCCGGATGTGTCGATTACGGCCTGGGCAAAGGCAAACAAGGCTTCCCGGCTGCCGTTGACCGGTACGACCTGGCGAAGCGGATCAATATCCCTGACCGCGAAACGCTGCTGAATCCACGCAGCAATGGCGCGGCGCAGACTTTCGGCACCCGCCGTGGCGGGATAACTGGACAGTCCTGACAAATGCCCGGTCAACGCCTCGCGAATAAAATCCGGCGTGGCATGTTTGGGTTCGCCGATCGACAAATTGATCGGTTTGGGCGGGCTCGCAGGTTTCACGCCGGCAAGCAGGTTTGCCAGCTTCTGGAACGGATACGGCTGCAGGGAGTTCAGGTGAGGATTCATGCCGAGAGATTACGCGGGCGCCTGAGTGGCGTTTGGCTGCGGATTGGCTCCGGTCGAAATTGGCGGGCGAATTATAAGGTCCTCGAATGGCAAACAAGAACTACATTTTGTCGGTGACCTCGCTTTTTACCGGGGCGCTGGTGTGGGGATTGATCTGGTATCCATACCGCGCGCTGGAGGATGCCGGCATCGGCGGCGCCATGGCCAGCTTCCTGACTTACGGGCCAGGTTTCATCGCGGGCATATTTCTGCTGCGCGGGCGTCCGGGGATGTTTCGTCATCGACCGCTCCTGCTGCTGGCCGTTGCGGCAAGCGCGGGGTGGTGCAATCTCGCCTATATCCTGGCGGCGTTGCGGGGCGAAGTCATGACTGTCATGCTGCTGTTTTACCTTGCACCCCTGTGGACCGTCCTGTTTGCGCGCTGGATTCTCGGCGAGCGCCCTGGCGTCTACGGATATGCGGTGGTGGGACTGGCTTTATGCGGGGCACTGATCATGTTGTGGCGGCCAAATGCGGGTTTTCCCTGGCCAACGACCGTGGCCGAGTGGTTGGGTCTGAGCGCAGGCATGGCATTCGCAATGTCCAATGTACTAAGCCGAAAGTTGGGCGATGTGGACGAAATGACCAAATCCGTCGCCGTATTTGCAGGGGTCGCGCTGGTGGCGCTGCCGGTGATTGTCTTCTTCGAAGATCCGATTCGAGCGGTGACGTCTCTGGATGCGCACAGTGGATGGCTGCTTGCGGTAGTCGCGGTGGTGATTTTTTCGATGAATCCGGTTGTCCAGTTCGGCCTGGGCCGTGTCGGTGCCAATCAGGCGATCGTGATTTTCCTTGCCGAAATTGTGGTGGCGGCCATTGCGTCGACCCTGCTGGCCGCGGAAGTGATCAGCACCCGCCAGTGGCTGGGTGGCGCGTTGGTGGTTGCGGCAGCCTTGTGCGCCGGCAAACTGGCCGCCAGCAGCACAATGCCTAGCGCACGCTCGGTGGACAATATACCGGCGGCAGCTCCATCCCCGGTGCCGGCTTCCAGCCTTTCTTCCGATGTTCCGCGACCACCGACGTGAAAATGCCGCCGCGCACATGGAAACGCGCTGTGAGGCGCATGTAGCGGGGTGCGCAAACGCCGGCAAGGTCGTCCAGAATGCGATTGGTCACGGCTTCATGGAAACTGCCTTCGTTGCGAAAGGACCAGATGTAACGTTTCAGGCTCTTTAACTCGATGCAGTGCCGGTCGGGGACGTAATCCAGACTCAACACCGCAAAGTCTGGCTGTCCGGTTTTGGGGCAAAGGCACGTGAATTCGGGAATTTCCATGTGAATCAGGTAATCCCGGATCTTTATCGGGTTCGGAAAGGTCTCTAAAAATTTAGTGGGCTTGTTCGGCATTCTCGCGCATCGATTCCGTTGTTAAAATGCCGGCAGGAAAAACCTGCGCCTGGTCCCGATCAAGGTCCCCAGGCGCTTGTTTTATTGGGCAACTGCCAGAATTCTAGCCTTGAAGACGTCTCCACGTGCGCCTCACACACATAAAATTATCCGGGTTCAAGTCCTTCGTCGATCCGACACATATCGCGGTGCCTGGGCAACTTGTCGGAGTGGTCGGGCCGAATGGCTGCGGAAAATCCAATGTGATCGATGCCGTGCGCTGGGTGCTGGGCGAATCGTCCGCCCGGCAGTTGCGCGGCGAGAACATGCAGGACGTCATATTCAACGGGTCGGGAGAGCGCAAACCGGTCGGGCGGGCAAGCGTGGAGCTGATTTTCGACAACAGCCTCGGCAAAGCAACCGGGCCATGGTCCCAGTACGCCGAAATTTCCGTCAAGCGGGTGCTCGAACGCAGCGGTGATTCCAGCTATTTCCTCAATAACCTGCACGTTCGACGGCGCGATGTCTCCGACCTCTTTCTCGGCACCGGCCTGGGCGGGCGTGGCTACGCAATCATCGAACAGGGAATGATTTCGCGCATCATCGAGGCCAAGCCCGAGGATTTACGCAGTTTCCTGGAGGAAGCGGCCGGGGTGTCCAAATACCGCGAGCGGCGCCGGGAAACCGAACTCAGACTGGAAGACACGCGCGAGAACCTTTTGCGGGTGGAAGATGTCCGCCGGGAACTCTCCCGGCAACTGGAGCATCTGGAGTCCCAGGCCGAAAAAGCCGGCAGGTTTCGAGAATTCGAGGCCGCCCGCAAGACAAGTCAGCAATTGTTATGGATGCTGCGCAAGCGCGACGCTGCTGTGCAGCGGGCGCGTCTCGCGCGGGAAGTGGAAAGTGTTTCGGTCGAATTGGAAGCCGAGTCGGCGCGACTGAGTGACGCCCAGCGGCGGCTCGAAGAACTTCGCGCCGGCCATTTTGGTGCCTCTGACGGATTGCATGCGGCGCAAGGCGCGTTGTACGAGGTCAATGCCGAAGTCTCGCGGCTGGAGCAGCAGATTCAGCATTTGCGGGAAAGTCGGCAGCGCGCCGAACAACAGCTGGCATCGCTCCAGGGGCAGCTGGCGGACCAGGCTTCCCGGGTGGAGGCGACAGAGGCCCTGCGCAGGGAAAGCGAACAGAAGTTGGCGGTGGTCATGGAGGGTTTGCTGAATATCGAGAACGCGCGGCGCGTGGCAGGGGAAGAGCTGCCCGCAGCCGAAATGGCCGACAAGCTGGCCCAGGCGCGCTTCTCGGAAGCCCAGCGCGGACTCGATCAGGCCGATCAACAGATTCGACTGGAAGAAACACGCAAAGGTCACGCCGAGAAACTGCTGCTGCAACTCGGGTTGCGAAGCACCCGCCTGGAAGAAGAGCGCGACACCCTGGAAGTACCCAATCTGAGCGAACTGGTGCGTTTGGAAAACGAGGTGGGCGAAGCCGAGCGGGATTTGGCGTTGCTGCGTCAGGCCCTGGATGCCATCGAAGCGTCCGAGCCCGAATTGGGGCGCGATCTGGAAAATGGGGAGGCCGCCGCGGAAATTGCGCAACAACGCCTGAACCAGCTCGACGCGCGCCTGACGGCCCTGCAGTCTCTGCAGGAGCAGGTGGGTCGTGCGGGCGCCGTGGAACCCTGGCTGGAATCGCGGGAGCTGCGTCGCAATGCCCACTTGTGGCAGGGCATCCGGATTCGCGATGGCTGGGAAGATGCGTTGGAGGCGGTGCTGCGGGAACGGCTGAACAGTATTGCGCTGGACGAACTCTCCCAGTCGCTGAGCTGGTTTCGCGATCCTCCGCCGGGCAAAGTATCGTTCCATCTGATCTCGACGGAGGGCCGCACGGCGGAGCCAGTGCCGCCGGAACTGGTGGCGTTGATGGATTATGTGACCTGCACCGACCCCGGATTGCAGTCTGTGTTGTCGGATTGGCTGGCTCGCGTGTATGTAGTCATGACGCCGGAGCAGGGATTCGAGCAGGCAAAGCTGCTGTCACCCGGCGCGATCCTGGTCACCTCCCATGGGCATGTCTTTACGTCGACCAGCGTGAACTTTTACGGCGCGGATTCCGAGGTGCATGGCATCTTGTCCCGCCAAAAGGAAATCGAGACTTTGTTCGCCGAGCGCAACGACGCTGATCATGAATTAGCGCAAAGGCGCGCTGCAGCGGGGGAAGCGCGCATCCGCTTTGACGAAGGCAGGGCAGAAGCCGACCGGTTGCGCAGGAAACTGGCTGAAACCCAAGACCTTCACCATCAGAGAAAACTCGACCATGTGCGACTTGCCCAACTGGCCGATCGGCTCAAGTCGCGTGGCGAGCAAATCGTGGCCGAGTTGCTGGAAATTCGTGCCGAAGTCGAGCGGGAGGACACCCAGCTGCAGGAAGCAAGTCTGAAGATGGAGGCCCTGGCGGCTGGCACGCCTGATTTGCAGAAGGGTCTCGAGGCGGCCTCACAAGCCCGCGTGGCTGCCGATCTGGCCCTGCAGTCGTCACGGGACAAGCTCCAGCGAAGTGATCAGGAAATTCACGAAGCGCGATTTAATGAGAGAACAATACGTTTAAAAATAAATGAATTAAGTGATGGATTGAAAGTAATTAATGAAAACATTGTTCGTCTCTCAAACGATCGCAAAAACGTCGAAACGGAAATTGCGCGAGGCGATGAGCGTCCGCACCAGGAGCAATTGAGTCTACGATTGACGGAAAGGGTGGAACGCGAATCGACGCTCAAACAGGCGCGGATGGCGCTGGAAGAGGCGGAGCAAGTCCTGCGGGCGACGGAACAGGAACGGCAGGCCGCGGAACAAAAACTTGATCCTCTGCGCAATCAGATCGGTGAACTGCGGCTGAAGGAACAGGAAGCCCGTTTGGCGGAAGAAAATTTCGCAGCTCAGCTTGCCGAATCTCATGCGGTGGAAGAAGAATTGGCGCCGCTGATGACGGAAGGACTGCGACCCGGAAAGCTGCAGGCCGAAATCAATCGCCTCAACGAAGACATTGCCGCGCTGGGCGCCGTAAACCTCGCTTCCCTGGACGAATTGTCATCGTCCCGGGAACGCAAGAATTATTTGGATGCGCAGTCGGAGGATCTGACCCAGGCGGTGGAAACCCTGGAGAACGCGATCCGCAAAATCGATCGCGAAACGCGAGAGCGCCTGCAGACGACATTCGATGCGGTCAACCGGCACTTCGGTGAAATGTTCCCGGCGCTGTTTGGCGGGGGTGAGGCAAAATTGCTGATGACCGGAGAGGAAATCCTGGACGCCGGCGTGCAGGTGATTGCCCGTCCGCCGGGAAAGCGCAATGCGTCGATCCACCTGCTCTCCGGCGGGGAAAAAGCCCTGACGGCGCTGTCGCTGGTTTTTTCCATGTTTCAGTTGAATCCGGCGCCATTTTGCCTGCTGGACGAGGTCGACGCGCCGCTTGACGATAGCAACACCGAGCGCTTCTGCGCGCTGGTTCGCAGAATGGCTGATCAAACCCAATTCATGTTCATCACGCACAACAAGATCACCATGGAAATGGCCAACCAGTTGATTGGCGTCACCATGCAGGAACAAGGGGTTTCGCGTGTCGTGGCCGTGGACGTGGAGCAGGCCATGCGCATGCGCGAGGAGGCCGCTTGAGCCGGGCCGGGGGAAGAGGTAGCGATGAGTGACCTGCAGATCGGCCTGGGGCTGTTGGGTGCCGCCATTGTGGCCGGCGTCCTGGCCTACAACTGGTGGGTGGAAAAACAGTATCGCCGCCGCAACGAACGATCCTTCGGCGGGCACCATCCGGATGTGTTGCTCGAAGGTGCTGCCCAACCGGCATCTTCGCGGTCTGCCCGAGGCGCTGCGGTGCGCGTGGAACCGCGAATCGAACCGCGTCTGGATGCCCAGACCCCGGCAGGGGACGCCGCGCCCCATGTCCGAATCAACAGGGTACTGCCCGATGGTGCGCTGGATTTTATCGCCGAGATCCATGCCAACACGCCGATTTCCGGCACGGTCGTTCAGACTCTGCAGGAAGATGTGGCGGATCTGGGCAAGGCGGTGAACTTTGCCGGCCGCAGCGGGCCAGCGCAGGCCTGGGAGCCGGTGTCGTCCGGCGAAGCGCAGTATGTCGACCTGCGCTGTGCCATTCAACTCGCGGACCGCAACGGCGCCATCGCCATGGATGTTCTTACCCGGTTCAGCGATGCCGTGGCGAGTGCGGCACATGGTTTCTCCGCTCAGGTCGAAATTCCTGAACTGGATGTTGCAATGGCGCGGGCGGCCGACCTTGATCAGTTCTGCTCAGAAGTGGACGTGCAGGTGGGAATCAGCGTGGTCGCCCGTGCCGGGCAGGTCTTCGCGGGCAGCAAGATCCGGGCACTTGCGGAGGCGGCGGGAATGCGCTTGCAGGCCGACGGCGGATTTCAGTTAAACGACGAAGCGGAGAACATGATTTTCCGGATCGAGAATCTGGATGCGGAACCGTTCTCTGCGGAAAACATCCGCACCGCCACAACTTCCGGCATTACTTTACTGATCGATGTGCCACGCGCGCGCGAAGGCATGCGCCTGTTTGACCGCATGGTGGATTTGAGCCGCAGTTTCGCCGACTCGCTGGACGGCATGCTTGCGGACGACAACCGGGCAGTGATGCACGATGCCGGGCTGGAAAAAATTCGCCGGCAGTTGCAGGCCATCTACCGCAGCATGGAAAGCCGCGGCATCGAAGCTGGCGGTGCCTTGGCCCTGCGCCTGTTCCACTGATGCCGGTGCCGGACAAGGTCGCAAAACGCGCCGCGACCCTGCGCAAGGAAATCGAACTCGCCAACTACCACTACTACGTCCAGGATTCCCCGACGCTGCCGGACGCCGAATACGATCGCCTGCTGCGGGAATTGCAGGCCATCGAAGCAGAACACCCTGATCTGGTCACCCCGGATTCGCCCACGCTGCGCGTGGGCGCACCGCCACTCGATGCATACGCGCAGGTGACCCACGCCGCGCCCATGCTCTCGCTGAACAACGCGTTTGCGCAAAGCGAAGTCGAGGCGTTCGATCGGCGAGTCAGGGAAGGCCTGGGCATCGAAGGCGACATCGAATATGCAGTGGAACCGAAATTTGACGGCCTGGCGATCAGCCTGACCTACCGCGATGGCGTATTTGCGATCGGTGCCACCCGCGGAGATGGCAGCACTGGCGAAGACGTCACGGCCAATCTGCGCACCGTCCGGGCCATTCCGTTGCGCGTCGCGGCGGAACCGCCGCCGCGAAATCTGGAAGTGCGGGGCGAAGTGTTGATGTTCAAGAGCGACTTCGAAAAGTTAAACCGGCAGCAACGCGACCGTGGCGATAAGGAATTCGTCAACCCCCGCAACGCGGCGGCAGGCGCCTTGCGCCAGCTGGATTCAAGGATCACGGCCGGCCGGCATTTGACATTTTTTGCCTATGGCATGTCGGGCTCGCCGGAAGGAGCGCCTGCGGACCGGCACAGCTGCCAACTGGATTTTCTCGAGACGCTTGGCTTTCCCGTTTCCAGGGAACGTAAGGTCGTCTCAGGTGTGGAAGGACTGCTGGCCTATTTTCGCGACATCGGCCAGAACCGGGAGCGGCTGGATTTTGCCATTGACGGGGTGGTGTACAAGGTCAATGATCTGCGCGCCCAGGAGACCTTGGGTTACGTCTCGCGTGCGCCGCGTTTTGCGATCGCCCACAAGTTTCCGGCGCAGGAAGAAATCACCGAAGTCCTGGACATTACCGTGCAAGTGGGCCGGACGGGCGTGCTCACGCCCGTTGCCAGGCTTGCGCCGGTGTTTGTGGGGGGGGTCACGGTGACCAATGCCACGTTGCACAATGAAGGCGAGGTGCGGCGCAAGGATGTCCGGGTCGGGGATTTCGTAATCGTGCGGCGCGCGGGGGACGTGATACCGGAAGTGGTCAGCATCGTTGCGGACCGGCGGCCCGCCGTCACGCGGCCATTTGTCATGCCGGAAACCTGCCCGGTGTGCGGTTCGAGAGTGGAGCGCATGGAGGCGGAAGCGGCAACCCGATGTACCGCAGGCTTGTACTGCCCCGCGCAACGAAAACAGGCCTTGTTGCATTTCGCAGGCCGTCGGGCCATGGACATTGATGGCCTGGGTGACAAGCTGGTAGATCAGTTGGTGGACGGTGGCTGGGTGCAGACCCCGGCTGACCTGTACCGGCTCGATCGGGACACCTTGGCCGGCCTCGAACGCATGGGAGAAAAGTCGGCCCACAATTTGCTCGACGCGATTGCCAAGAGTCGCAACACGAGTCTGGCGCGCCTAGTGTTTGCGCTGGGGATTCGCAACGTGGGCGAGGCCACCGCGAAAGATCTCGCCCGACATTTCGGCAGCCTGGACGCGCTGATGGGGGCTGATGCGCAGCAACTGCAGGAAGCACAGGACGTGGGCCCCGTCGTGGCGCAAAGCATCGTGGGATTCTTCGGCGAAATGCAGAATCGTGAGATCATCCAGCAGCTTCGCGAAGGTGGGGTCCATTGGCCTGAAATGCAGCCTGGGGAAGTCCCGCCTCGTGCCTTGGCTGGAAAAATCTTCGTGCTGACCGGAACGCTGTCTTCGCTGGGCAGGGAGCAAGCCAAGGCGCGCATCGAGGCTTTGGGTGGCAAAGTCACGGCAAGCGTGTCGGCCAAAACGCATTATCTGGTGGCGGGAACCGAGCCTGGCGGAAAGTACGACAAGGCTCGTGCGCTCGATGTCCCGGTGCTGGACGAGGAGGAATTTCTGCAATTGTTAAAACGCACAGAGGGAACCTGAATGGAGCATGCCAATTGAACAGAATCACCAAAGCGGTATTTCCGGTGGCCGGTCTGGGCACGCGATTCCTGCCGGCGACCAAGGCCAGTTCCAAGGAAATGTTGCCGGTTGTGGACAAGCCACTGATCCAGTATGCGGTGGAGGAGGCGGTGGCTGCCGGCATCACTCAGATGGTGTTTATCACCGGCCGCACCAAACGCGCGATCGAAGACCATTTCGATAAGGCCTACGAACTGGAAACAGAACTCCAGGCGCGCAGCAAGTTGAAAATGCTGGAGCAGGTGCAGGACATTGTTCCCAAACATGTCAGTTGCATCTATGTGCGGCAGACAGAAGCCCTGGGCCTGGGCCACGCGATCCTGTGCTCCCAGCCGGTGGTGGGCAATGAGCCGTTTGCCGTCATCCTGGCCGACGATTTGATTGACGGGAATCCGCCGGTCATGAAACAGATGGTGGATGTTTATGCGCGGGAACGTTGTTCCCTGCTGGCCGTGCAGGTCGTCGCCAAGGAAGAAACCTCGAGTTACGGCATCGTCAGTACCGAACACGGCGAACGCGGCATGCACCGCATCACCGGGATCGTGGAAAAACCCAAACCGCAGGACGCGCCTTCCAATTTGGCGGTGGTCGGGCGCTACATTCTGTCGCCGGAGATCTTCGGCCACTTGCAACGCGTCAAACCCGGTAGTGGCGGGGAAATTCAACTCACCGACGGCATCGCGGCTTTGCTGGGCGAACAACGCGCGCTGGCTTACGAATTCCAGGGTGTTCGCCATGACTGTGGTTCCAAACTGGGATATCTGCAGGCGAACGTGTTGTACGCCATGCGGCACCCGGAAATTGGCGTCGAGTTCGCGAAATTTCTGGAAGGCCTTCAGACGGGGAAAACAGGGCGGCGGCCGAATGCTGGATAACCGCCAAGCCTGGCGTTTGCTCCAGGATGCGGAACAGCTCTGCTCGGAACGGGAAGTCCGCCATGCAGTGGAACGCCTGGCCGGCGAGATTACCGCCGCTTTAGACGCCACCTGTCCGCTGATTCTGTCGGTGATGGGAGGGGCCGTCGTGTTTACGGGCCAGCTGCTCCCGATGCTCCATTTCCCGCTGGAGTTCGATTATCTGCATGTCACACGCTATCGCGGTGGCACCCGCGGTGGTGAAGTGCAATGGAAAGTGGAACCGCACACGGATGTGCAGGGCCGAACGGTATTGATCCTGGACGACGTTCTGGACGAAGGAACAACCCTGGCCGCGGTGCGCGAGAGAATTCTGGCGGCCGGCGCGAGTGTAGTGAAAACCGCAGTGTTTGTGGACAAGGATCTGGGCAGGGAAAAACCCATTGCGGCCGATTTCGTCGGCTTGCGGCTGCCCAACCGTTATCTGTTCGGATTCGGCATGGATATCAACGAAGCCTGGCGCAATCTGCCGGCCATCTACGCAAACAAGGACTGACGCATGCTGGGAATCATCGGCGGCACCGGACTCACGCAACTGGCCAATCTCCAGATCACGCGCAGGCAGGTCATTCGCACGCCTCATGGCGAGCCTTCCGGCGCGCTAACCTTTGGAAAATTCGGCACGCGTGAAGTGGTTTTTCTTGCCCGGCACGGATATGGCCACACGATCCCGCCACACGCGGTCAATTACCGCGCAAACATCTGGGCCCTGCATTCGGAAGGCGTCTCGCGAGTGATCTCCGTGGCGTCGGTCGGGGGAATTTCCGCCAATTTCAAACCCGGGTCCCTCGCTGTCCCCATGCAAATTCTCGACTACACCTACGGGCGCAAGCACACGTTTTTCGACGGGCCGGACCAGCCGGTCACCCATGTCGATTTCACGCGTCCCTATGACGATGCCCTGCGCGCGCGCGTGCTGGCGGCGGCCAGGGCGGCCTCGCAACCGATCATCGATGGCGGCACCTATGCCGCAACCCAGGGCCCACGCCTGGAATCGGCCGCGGAAATCGATCGACTGGAACGAGACGGCGCCTCCATGGTCGGCATGACCGGCATGCCGGAGGCCGGTCTGGCGCGGGAAATCGGGCTTTCTTACGCGGCATTGGCAGTGGTCGTGAACTTTGCCGCCGGACGCGGTGACAGCAGTAGCGCCATTCACATGGACAGGATCAACGTCGTGCTCAAGGAGGCCATGGCCCGCGTGCGCGTGGTGCTGGAAAAAATGGTGGAGCAGGATGATTAGGCCGGTGTTGAAAATGGGGGACGTGCGTCTGCTCCGCGTTGCCGAGCCAGTCGCCCAGTTCGACACGCCCGAGTTGCACGCCTTGATTGCGGATCTTGAAGACACCATGCAAGCCAAGAACGGCGCGGGGATCGCGGCGCCGCAGATCGGGGTCAATCTTCAAGTGGTGATTTTCGGCGCCGGACCCAATCCCCGTTATCCCGATGTCGAGTTGGTTGCGCATACCGTGTTGATCAATCCGGTGCTGACGCCCATCGGCGACGAAACGGAAGACGGCTGGGAAGGCTGTTTGTCGGTGCCCGGGATGCGTGGCGTGGTCTCGCGTTTTCGCGCCTTACGCTATCAGGGGATGGACCCGTTTGGGGCGCCGATCGACCGGACCGTGTCCGGATTCCACGCGCGGGTGGTGCAGCACGAAACCGACCATCTGCTGGGCATTTTGTATCCCATGCGGATTCGGGACATGCGCCAATTCGGTTTCAACGAAGAATTGTTTCCGGACCAGCAGATCATCGACGACTGAGTTGACGCTGAAGTGTCCGCAGGACGCTTCAGGGCTGTAATTCTGCGACCAGTTCGGTTTCCAGACTGACCACCGTCCTGGTGTTGCCCAGTACCTCGCCGGCAACCAGAAACGTGTCCTCGGCGCGTTCGCCGAGGGTATTGATCTTGGCGGTATAAAGATCAATGCCGTACTTGTCGAGAATCCTCGCCACCCGATAGAGCAATCCGGGACGATCGCCGGCCACCACATTCAAATAATAGAAGGCGCCTTTCTCGTCCGGACGCACATGCACTTCGGGCGTCATCGAAATGTATTTCACCTGGCGCGACATCCGGCCCTTGAGTGGTTCGGGAAGCGGTCCATGGGAGATCAGTTGTTGTGTCAATTCGTGTTCGACGTAACTGATCAAGTCGCGGTAATGCGCGGTGGTGTGCGCAGGGTCCATGACCTGAAAACTGTCTAGCGCATAACCGTGGCGGGTGGTGTAGATCCTGGCCTCGAAAATACTGAAATTGATGCTCTGGAAAAAACCGCAGAGCCGCGCGAACAGGGATTTTTCATCACGTGTGTAGATCATCACCTGCAAACCTTCGCCCACTTGTGACAGGCGGGCCTTGACCACGGGAGTGGGGGAATTCACCCGATAATTGAGCAGTCGGGTGTGCCAGGCGATGTCCTGCTCGTCGTGGCGCAAGAAATAGCTGTCGTCGAGGTTTTCCCAGAACTTCACATGTGCACCTGCGGGGATGGCATAGGCCTGGAGTTTCGCGAGGGCACGTTCCTGCCGCGCCTGCAAGGTGTGCTCTCCCGGGGTGGAAGAGGGGTTGAGCAGCCGGCGCGCAGCGCGAAACAGGTCCTCCAGGAGTTTGGCCTTCCAGGCGTTCCAGACTTTCGGACTGGTGCCGCGGATGTCTGCCACGGTGAGCAGATACAACGCGATCAGGCGGCGTTCGTCGCCAACCCGGTCTACAAAGGCGCGAATGATTTGCGGGTCCGACAAGTCCTGTTTCTGCGCGATGGCGGACATGTATAAATGGTTCTGGACCAGCCAGGTGATCAACTCCGCGTCCGCGGCGGGCAGGCCATGATCGCGGCAGAATTTGCGCGCATCCGCCATCCCGAGATTGGAGTGGTCACCCCCGCGGCCTTTGGCGATATCGTGAAACAGCCCGGCCAGGTAAAGGACCTCCGGTCGTTCGAATTCCGAAATGAGCAGGCTGCAAAGCGGATATTCATGCGCCATCTCCGGCACCGCGAAGCGGCGCAGATTGCGCACCACCATGAGGATGTGTTCATCCACCGTGTACACGTGAAACAGGTCATGTTGCATGCGACCCACGATGCGTCCGAACACCGGCAGGTAACGACCTAGTACGCCTAGCTGGTTCATGCGGCGCAACGTATGGGTCAGGCCTGAGGGACGACGGAACATTTCCATGAATGTCGAACGATTGCCCGCCTGGCGCCGGAAGTTCGCATCGATCAGGCTCCTGGAATGCCACAACGCCCGCATGGTGGCAACCGAAAAGCCCTTGAGTTCCGGATGCTCCTGGAGCAGAAGAAAAGCTTCGAGAATCGCGGCCGGTTGGCGGCGAAAAATCCCGTAATTGGCATCCAGGTATTCGGCGTTGATTCGGAAGCGTTCATTCAGAACCGTAGGCTCGGCGTCCGCCACCGGCGAGATGTGGCGACGCAGGTTTTGCAGAACGATGTTGTTGAGAAGCTGTACCGACTTGGCGGTTGCGTAATATTCCTGCATCAGTTGTTCGCTGGCGCGTCGCGCCCTGGTTTCGATGAAACCGAGGTCCTTCGCCAATGCTGACTGAAAATCAAACAACAGGCGGTCCTCCCGCCTTGCTGCCAGGTAGTGCAGACGGATGCGCAGGTCCGCGAGCCGGGATTCGTGCCGTTTGAGTTGGCGCGCCTCTTCGCCAGTGAGGATCTTTTCACGGGTCAGATCCATCCAATTGCGGCCGAGGCCGGCCGCGCGGCTGATCCAGACGATGGTTTGCAAGTCACGCAGGCCGCCGGGACTTTCCTTCAGATTGGGTTCGAGGTTCAGCGCAGTATCATGGAAACGTGCATGACGTTGCTGTTGTTCGAGCACCTTGGCCTCGGCGAATCGCGCCACGTTCATGGTCGATGCCATGGTACTGACGAGACGGCTGTAGAGTTTTCGGCTTCCGGCAATCCATCGGGATTCCAGCAAGGTAGTCTGAATGGTGACGTCGCGGCGGGTTTCTTCCAGGCACTCTTCAAGACTGCGCACGCTGTGGCCCAGTTCAATGCCAATGTCCCAGAGGGCGCCGACCAGGAATTCAATGCGGCCGCGAGGATCTTCTTTTGGGGCGTCCGGACGCAGGATCATGACGTCCACGTCGGAATACGGATAGAGCAATCCGCGCCCGAAGCCGCCTACGGCTACCAGGGCCAATTCATTGGAAATGCCGGAATGACGCCAGACTTCCTTCAACACTTCGTCCACTAGGGCGCATTGTTTTTGCAGCGTCCGACGCGCGTCCGGTTTTGCCTGGAAAGCGGCTCGCAGAGCCTGCTTTCCCTGAACCAGGGCGTTGCGCCAGTCGGACAATTGCGCTGCCTGGTTTAACTCGGCGGCCATGGCGGGATTTGCGGTTCAGGCGGGTAGGGGAAGCTGTCCTGCGGATTGCGTAAGAACTTCGAAGCCGGTCTCGGTCACGAGGACCGTGTGTTCCCATTGCGCAGACAGGGAATGATCCTTGGTCACGACCGTCCAGCCGTCGCCCAGTTGCCGGATGCTGGGGCCGCCGGCATTGATCATCGGTTCCACCGTAAACGTCATGCCGGACCGCAACTGGATGCCGGTGCCGGAGCGACCGTAGTGAAGCACTTGCGGTTCTTCATGGAAGTTTCTGCCGATCCCATGACCGCAGAATTCGCGCACCACGGAATAGCCAGAATGTTCCGCATGGGTCTGGATGGCATGGCCGATGTCGCCCAGGAACGCGCCGGGTCTGATCGACCGGATGCCCCGCCACATGCATTCGAGGGTCACTTCTGTCAGCCGCCGCGCCTGGATCGACGGCTCGCCGACATAGAACATGCGACTCGTATCGCCGTGAAAGCCGTCCTTGATGACCGTGACATCGATGTTGACCACATCGCCGGATTTCAGTCTCTTGGTGCCCGGAATGCCGTGGCAGACCACGTGGTTGACCGACGTGCAGATGGATTTCGGGAAGGGTTGATAACCGGGCGGTGCGTAGTTCAGCGGTGCCGGCACCGACTTCTGGACGTTCACCATGTAGTCGTGACACAGGGTGTCCAATTCGCCGGTCGTAATGTTCGGTTTCACATGGGGCGCAATGAAATCCAGCACCGCGGCGGCCAGCCGGCCGGCCAGGCGCATTTTTTCTATGTCTTCTCTGGATTTGATTTGCACTGACATGAGAATCGGGCCACGCGAGGTTTTGTTATTCCGATGATACCTTCGCCGGGAGGGCTGCACCATGGCGGACAAGAAGCATGATCCTGCCGCGAATCCCGTTTGCGTCTGCGAGTGGAAAGTCTTCCGGAATTTATCGACTTCTGAGGAGTGGCTCCCCGACCTGGGCTCGAACCAGGGACCTGCGGATTAACAGTCCGTCGCTCTACCAACTGAGCTATCGGGGAAGACGAAAGCGGCGGATCATACGCGCTCGCACCACTATGGTCAACGGAGAATAGAACGCACCGCGAGCGATCAACTAACCGCGGCGATGGCCTCTACAACATGGCCAAGATTGCGGGAATTCAGCGCGGCCACGCAGATCCGCCCGGAGTCGATGACGTAGACTGAAAACTTTTCCCGCAGCCGGGTGACCGCGTCCATAGACAGACCGGTATACGAAAACATGCCGCGTTGCTTGATGACAAAATTGAAATCCTGTCCAGGAACCTTTGCCTTTAGTTGCGCGGCCAGTTGCTGGCGCATTTCGCGAATCCGGTCGCGCATCTGTGCCAGTTCGCTTTCCCACAGTCTGCGCAATTCGGGGGTGGACAGTACCGTTGCGACAATCCGTCCGCCGTGCGTCGGGGGATTCGAATAATTGGTCCGGATGGTGCGTTTGAGTTGACTCAACACGCGTGCGGCTTCGTCTTTGTCGGCTGCCACAACGCTTAAAGCGCCGACACGCTCCCCATACAGGGAAAAGGACTTGGAAAACGAATTCGAGACAAATACCGGAATGCCGGCCGCGGCGAACTCCCTGACCACCTTGCCATCCGCATCGATGCCTCCACCGAAACCCTGGTAGGCAATGTCGACAAACGGAATCAGGCGGCGACCGACGACAACCTGGATTACCCTGGACCACTGTTCTTCCGTGAGGTCCACGCCTGTAGGGTTGTGGCAACAAGCGTGCAGAACAACGATGGCGCCGGACTCCAGAGACTCCAGTGTTGCACGCATCGCAGGAAAATCGACGTCGCGCGAGGCTGGCTGGTAATACGGGTAGTTATTCACCGTAAATCCCGCACCTTCAAACAATGCCTGGTGATTTTCCCAGCTCGGATCGCTGATCCAGACCTGGGCGGACGGTGAAAGGCGCCTGAGAAGATCCGCGCCAAGTTTCAGCGCGCCCGTGCCACCTAACGCTTGTACCGTGACCACTCTGCCCTCCGCGACCGGCTGCGAGCCCGGGCCGAACACCAGATCGCGCACGCTGCTGTCATAGGCAGCCAGTCCGTCGATCGGCAGATAACTACGCGGCGTCGGCGACTGGGCAATTTGCGCCTCGGCCCGCTTGACGCATTCGAGCAAAGGCACCTTGCCATGATCATCATAGTAGACGCCGACCCCGAGATTGACCTTGAGCGGATTCTTGTCCGCATTAAAGGTTTCGGTGACACCCAGAATCGGGTCTTTTGGCGCCATCTGGACGCCTGACAAAATCGTCGAAGAGGAAGACGGATTCATCGTGATAGCATTGGAAGTTTCGCGGCGGCGTATTGTACCCGTGCTGCTGACATTCCCAAACAGTCCATTCCGCCTTTACGAACCGTTCGCACCGGCCGGTGATCAGCCTGAGGCCATTGCGAATCTGGTCGCGGGTTTGGAGGATGGCCTAGCGTTTCAGACCCTGCTCGGGGTCACCGGATCGGGAAAAACCTACACGATGGCCCATGTCATTGCCCGGATCGGCCGTCCGGCGATCATCATGGCGCCCAACAAAACGCTCGCCGCGCAACTTTATGCCGAGATGCGGGAATTCTTCCCGGAAAACTCCATCGAGTATTTCGTTTCCTACTACGACTACTACCAGCCGGAGGCCTACGTCCCCTCGCGCGACCTGTACATCGAAAAGGATTCCAGCATCAATGAGCACATCGAGCAGATGCGCTTGTCCGCGACCAAGTCGCTTCTGGAACGGGACGATTCCATCATTGTTGCCACGGTGTCGGCGATTTACGGCATCGGCGATCCGGTTGACTACCACGGCATGATTTTGCATCTGAGGGAGAAGGAACGGGTCGGCCAGCGCGAAATGATTGCCCGCCTTGCGGAAATGCAATATGAACGCAATGAACTTGATTTCCGGCGTGGCACGTTCCGGGTGCGCGGCGATGTGCTGGACGTGTTTCCGGCGGAAAGTTCGGAAGTGGCCTTGCGGGTGAGCCTGCTGGACGACGAGATCGAGTCCCTCAGCCTGTTCGATCCGCTGACCGGGCAGTTGACGCAAAAAGTGCCCCGTTTCACCGTGTATCCGTCCAGCCACTACGTCACGCCGCGCAGCACCACGTTGCGTGCGATTGAGGCAATCAAGGATGAACTGCGGGAACGCCTTCGCCATTTCCAGGAAAATGGAAAATTGGTGGAGGCGCAGCGCCTGGAACAGCGCACCCGGTTCGATCTCGAAATGCTGAATGAACTCGGTTTTTGCAAGGGAATTGAAAATTACTCGCGTCACCTGTCCGGCCGAAAACCGGGAGATCCGCCGCCGACCCTTCTGGATTACCTGCCGCCCAAGGCACTCATGATCATCGACGAGAGCCATGTGACGATTCCCCAGATCGGCGGCATGTACAAGGGTGACCGAGTGCGCAAGGAGAATCTGGTGGATTATGGATTCCGGCTGCCCAGCGCGCTGGACAATCGTCCCCTGCGTTTCGACGAATTTGAAACCATCATGCCACAGACGATATTCGTGTCGGCCACGCCTGCGGAGTACGAGCGCGTGCATCAGGCGCAGGTTGTGGAACAGGTGGTGCGGCCCACCGGGCTGGTCGATCCAGAAATAGCGGTGCGTCCAGCCGCCACCCAGGTGGACGACTTGCTGTCCGAAATTAACCAGCGGGTGACAGCACACGAGCGGGTTCTCGTGACGACATTGACCAAACGCATGGCCGAGGATCTCACCGATTACCTTTCTGAGCATGGCGTCAAGGTGCGTTACCTGCATTCCGACGTGGACACGGTGGAGCGGGTAGAGATCATTCGGGATCTGCGTCTGGGCGAATTCGATGTGCTGGTCGGCATCAATTTGTTGCGCGAAGGCCTGGATATACCCGAAGTCTCCCTGGTGGCGATTCTGGATGCGGACAAGGAAGGTTTTCTGCGTTCTGAACGATCCTTGATCCAGACCATCGGACGGGCGGCGCGCCATCTTCGTGGCACGGCAATTCTATATGCGGACCGCGTGACGGATTCGATGCGCAGGGCGATGGCTGAGACGCAGCGGCGCCGTGAAAAGCAGACGTCTTACAATGATGCGCATCAGATCACGCCCAAAGGCGTCTCCAAACGGATCAAAGACATGATCGAAGGCGTCTATGAGCCGTCTTTACAACAGGATTTGAAAGCCGCTGAAAAACTTGCCGCTTATGGAGCAATGAAGGAAAAGGATCTGCTGAAGGAATTCAAGCGGGTGGAAAAAGAAATGCTGGAATGCGCCAGAAACCTTGAATTTGAAAGGGCGGCCCGGTTGCGGGATCAACTCAAGGAGCTCAAGGGCCTTGCATTCGGGTTTGATGCAACAGCAGGCAACGCACCGCGCGCGGTATCCACGATGAAATGGGAGCCGAAAAAAGCATCTGGCCGCGCGTCCGCGGGAAAGAAAGCGTTGCGATCGTGAAAATTTCGGGGTCAAAGTGAGGGTGTTGTTTGTTTGCATGGGCAACATCTGCAGATCGCCCACCGCCGAGGCAGTTTTTCGCCATAGGGTGGAAGAGGCCGGGTTGCAGGAAGTCATTCTGGTGGATTCAGCAGGGACGCACGACTATCACGTCGGCTGCGCGCCGGACCATCGGGCTCAGGCGGCCGCCGCGTTGCGTGGCCTGGACATGTCTGGATTGCGTGCACGCAAATTTATTGCCGGGGACATCGGTCATTTCGATCATCTCTTCGCGCTGGACGGAGACAATCTCAGGGAGATGCGGAAAAATGTCCCGGAGAGCCATGCTGGCCGGGTCCGCCTGTTCATGGATTTCAGCGCCAAGTATCGCGGCCAGGAGGTGCCCGATCCTTATTATGGCAGGGCTGATGGCTTCGAAGTCGTGCTCGACATGGTTGAAGACGCCTCTGCCGGCCTGTTGTCGGATATCAGGAAAAATTACGGCATCTGAGTCGCGCGACTTGACCGCGATTTGTCGAGCGCGTCACGACAGCGTTTCGCGTGCCAGTCATCCTGAGAGGGCCCGGCAGCTTTGTGCCGCCGGGCATTCTCAGGGGAGTCTTCCGGTTGTTTCCGGTGTAACGGATCCGTAGGGCAGTCCGGAAGCGGTAGGCTCGTTAGTTGGGCTCTGCGTGCCCTCCGACCGGCCGATTGACCGTCTCCACTTGTTGCAAGGATTCCTCTGCAACGGGAAGCGGTTGCATCCGCGGACGAGGTGTTCGTGGCGGCCGGGGAGCTGCCGGTTCCGGAATCGTGACGGCCTTCGCCGGCCCGGTTTCAATCATGACCATATCGGGAGGCAGGCTGACCGGCTCCATCCTCCAGCCAGTGACTTTTGCGGAAGGCTTCTGTGCGCCGTTTTCTGGAAGGTGTTCGGACACGGCCTTTTCTGCCATGACTTTTTCCACTATGCCCGCTTCCACAGAACGTTTGTCTTGCACGGTTGTTTCCTGCTCGGGACGTTTGTCGACCGTGACTTCTGGACGACTGGGCACCGGCGGTTCGTCGAAACCGTGCCTGGGGCGTTCTGCTGATTGCATACTCGGGGCGGGAACGACGTCCGAGGTGTTTTCCACCATGGCAGCGGACTCCCGCAACTCGTATTCCGACTGCTGAATCAAACGCTCGGGAACTGAGGTGCCCTCTGCCGCCGTGAATTCCCGGTCGCGCGGTGGACGGGATTCGCCGCGCCCACCATGACGACCAGCACGGTCTACGCGCTCACCCGGCGTCCGTTCCCGGCGCCCGCGCCGCTTGCGTCCGCGTCCATCTGTTTCTCTTCCCGATTCTGCTGTTCCACCATTCGGGCGCGGGTCTGCCGCAGGTTCGGTTCTTTCCGGCCGTGGGGAAGGGACATTTGGCGACGGCACCCGATCGGCACCACGTTTGTCGCCAGACTCGGAGCCTCGATTTCGGTGATGGTCCCGGCGAGAATCGTTTTCCGGCCGAGGACCCCGTCTGGGCTCCCGACGTTCGTCCGTGCGTCCGCGCGTCTCTTTGCTTTCCGGCTCCCGACGCTTCGGGGGTTCGCGCAAGCGCGTTGTTGGCGTGGCGGGTGCCGGTTCCGGTTTGCGTGTAAGCCAGCCCATGATCTTGTCGAATATTGATGGCCTGATTTCTTTCGCGGCCTCTGGTGCTGGTGAAGGCAAGGGCGCGGGTTGCGCAGGGGTAATACCCCGAACCGCCGCCAGCGGGCGGGGAGCTTCGGTTTTTTGCGCTGCGGAGGCTGGTTCGGCGCCGGCCGCCGGCACTGCAGCCAGTTTGTAACTCGGCTCCGCCACTTCGCCCTGATTCAGTTCGTCGTGACGCAAACGGGACACGGTGTAGTGCGGCGTATCGAGGTTGACGTTTGGTATCAACAAGACGTTGACCTTGAGCCGGGTTTCGATCGAATGAAACTCGTTGCGTTTCTCGTTCAGAAGATAGGTTGCGACGTCCACCGGTACCTGGGCATGGACAGCGGCGGTGTTTTCCTTCATGGCCTCTTCCTGAAGGATGCGCAGTATGTGCAGTGCGGAAGATTCGACAGAGCGAATGTGGCCGGTACCGTGGCAGCGTGGACAGGAAATGTGGCTGGTTTCACCCAGGGAAGTCTGCAAGCGCTGGCGCGACAACTCCATCAAACCAAACCGGGAGATTTTTCCTGTTTGTACCCGGGCGCGGTCATACTTGAGGGCATCACGCAGGCGATTTTCGACATCGCGCTGATTGCGTGTGGATTCCATGTCGATATAGTCGATGACCACCAGCCCGCCCAGATCGCGCAAGCGCAACTGGCGTGCGATTTCGTCCGAGGCTTCCAGGTTGGTGCGCAAAGCGGTTTCTTCGATGTCCGCGCCGCGTGTGGAGCGGGCGGAATTCACGTCGACCGTCACCAAGGCCTCAGTGTGGTCGATGACGACTGCCCCCCCCGAAGGCAGCGGCACTTGCCGGGAATAGGCAGTCTCGATCTGATGTTCGATTTGAAACCGGGAGAACAGCGGAACATCGTCCTTGTAGAGCTTCACGCGAGCCACGTTCTGCGGCATGACGTGGCTCATGAATTGTTGGGCCTGTTCGAAGATGCTTTCCGTGTCGATCAGGATTTCACCGATCTCCTGGTGGAAATAATCGCGAATGGCGCGGATCACCAGGCTGCCTTCCTGATAAATCAGGAAAGCACCGTTTTGCTGTTTGGCAGCGGTTTCAATTGCTGTCCACAACTGCATCAGGTAGCCCAGATCCCAGGTCAGCTCCTCGACCGAGCGACCGATGCCGGCCGTCCGGGCGATGATGCTCATGCCCGCCGGGACTTCCAATTGGGCGACGGTGTCGCGCAATTCGTTCCGATCTTCCCCCTCGACCCGGCGAGAAACGCCACCGCCCCGGGGATTGTTGGGCATGAGAACGATGTAACGGCCCGCCAGGCTGATAAAGGTGGTGAGTGCGGCGCCTTTGTTGCCGCGCTCATCCTTGTCCACCTGGACAATCAGTTCCTGACCTTCCCGCAACGCATCCTGGATGCGGGCCCGGGCTGGATCGGCATCCGGATTATGAAAGTAGGAGCGGCTGACTTCTTTGAAGGGCAGGAAACCATGGCGATCTGCGCCATAGTCCAGAAAGGCGGCTTCGAGACTGGGTTCGATCCGGGTGATGACACCCTTGTAAATATTACTTTTGCGCTGCTCCTTGCCGGCCGTTTCGATATCCAGATCGATGAGCTTCTGCCCATCCACAATTGCGACCCGCAGTTCTTCTGCATGGGTCGCGTTGAACAACATTCTCTTCATTTTGTTCTCCCGCACTCACAATTCACGGGGAGGACAAACTTCCGGTGTACTCGTCTAGAGGATTTTGCAGTCCGTCGTCAAAAACTCACATGGTTTAAGTGGGTGAGGGGGACGAAAGAAATGTTCCGAATGTTTGTCAGGGTCACGGCCTGCACAAGGCAGGCGGTGGGAATCCACAGGGTGCTGCGAGCGCGCAATGCATCGATTACCATCGCTACTTACTCGGGTGAGCGAAGTTAACCCTTTTCGACGGACTGTGATCGGCGGGATTTCAGATCGCAAATTTGCGAGAAACTGCATGGCTCTACCGTCCGATCCGAAAGACTGAGATGCCCGTTGGCCTGAATAGTATAAGGAAAATGAATACCTTAAGCAAAATTTCTGCAAGTTGGCAGGAAGCCGGTGCCGATAGTCACGATCAACGTATCGACAACTATCTGCAAAAAATCCTGAAAGGGGTACCCAAAAGTCATATCTACCGGATTCTCCGAAGCGGGGAAGTGCGGGTGAATAGCCGTCGCATCAGCCAGACTTACCGGCTTCAAGCGGGGGACCGGATCAGACTGCCGCCCATTCGAACCACCACGCCGGTCGGGAAAGCCGGGGGGGCCACGCGTGCTCCTTTTACGGGGACCATTCTCTACGAAGACGACGACTTTCTGATCGTCAATAAGCCGGGCGGCGTAGCAGTGCATGGGGGCAGCGGCATTTCCAGCGGCGTGATCGAGCAATTGCGGGCAGCCAGGCCGGGCGCGAAATTTCTGGAGCTGGCGCACCGGCTGGACCGGGAGACTTCCGGGGTATTGGCCCTGGCGAAGAAGCGCAGTGCCCTGACCGCCTTGCACGACCAACTGCGGGAAGGCGAAGTCAAAAAGCACTATCTGGCGTTGGTCCTTGGGAAATGGAGCGACAAAAAACGCAATGTCCGCCTGGGGCTCCAGAAGCAGTCGGCGCCCTCGGGGGACCGCAGGGTGGTCGTCGACGAGATGTCCGGAAAAGAATCCCACACGATTTTTACGCTAATCAGGAATGCCGGCGAATTCAGCTTGTTGAATGCGGAACTAAAAACCGGCCGAACCCATCAGATCCGGGTGCATCTCTCCCATCTGGGCTTTCCGATTGCGGGCGATGAGAAATATGGCGATTTCGCGGCTAACCGGAAACTGGGAAAAACCGGCTTGAAACGCATGTTCCTGCATGCAGCAAGCATGGAGTTTCGGCATCCCAGGCAGAACGATTGGTTGCGGGTGGATGCTCCCCTTGCGCCAGAGCTGCAAAATTTTCTGCAGTCCGTTGAAGGGGATTCCGCAAGATGACAACACCTGAGTCTTCACAACGCTTTGACCTGCTGGTGTTTGACTGGGACGGGACATTGGCGGATTCCGCAGGGCACATCGTGGCCAGTCTGCAGGCCGCATTCAAGGAGTTGGGATTACCGGTTCCCAGTGTGGCGGCGTCCAGACATGTGATCGGGTTGGGTTTGAAAGATGCGCTGGAGTACTTGCATCCTGGACTCGATCCTGCACGGTATCAGGAGGTGTCGGCATGTTATAGCAGGCATTTTCTGAACGGCCATGAAGAAATCGAGCTTTTCCCGGACGTGGGTGCAGGAATCCCGGGGCTTCAAAGCGACGGATTTTTACTCGCGGTGGCCACCGGCAAAAGCCGCCGTGGCTTGGAAAGGGCACTGCAGTTGACCGATCTGGGACCGCATTTTCACGCGTCCCGATGTGCCGACGAAGGTTTTCCCAAGCCGCACCCGGACATGCTGCTTGCCTTGGTTGAACGACTGGGGGTACAAGCATCCCGAACCTTGATGATTGGCGATACCACCCACGATCTTCAGATGGCTGCTAATGCAGGGGTGCCCAGTGTCGCGGTGACCTATGGCGCACATCCAGTTTCGCAACTCGAACGCTGTCAACCGCTGACGATGGTGGATTCCTTTGGCGACTTCTTGAAATGGCTGAAGCAGCAGGCTTGATTTGCGCGGCATCCGCACTGGTGGAACGCGGGTGCGGTGTCCGTTTCCAGATCGCGACGCCGAATGGTCCGTTGGATGCCTTTGTCGTGCGATTTCTCGGACAGGTTCACGGGTATGTGAATCGTTGCGCGCACGCAAAGGTGGAGCTGGACTGGCCGTCAGGCGAATTTTTTGACCGCGCGGGCCAGTATTTGCTCTGCAAGACACATGGTGCGGCCTATCGTCCTGAGTCCGGAGTTTGTGTAATTGGCCCGTGCAAAGGAGCACGGCTCATGCAAGTGAAGGTTCAGGAAATCAATGGCCGGGTTTTTTTGATGGATGGAAAGGAAGCTATTCATGTCTGAATTTGATCGGCAAGGCGCACGCGATGGCTGGGAACGGATGGTGATCGAGAACCTCGCCCGCGCTGCTCTGGACGAACAGCGAAAGTCCCGGCGCTGGGGAATTTTCTTCAAACTCCTGGGATTCGCCTACTTGTTTGTAATTCTGTTTATGGCGTCCGGTCTTCTGGATGGCGGAGGCGTGGAGAACACCGGCGAACACACCGCTTTGGTCGAATTGAACGGCGTTATATCGGCGGAACAGCAGGCTAATGCCGACACCGTCAGCAAGGGGTTGCAAGACGCGTTTGAAGACAAGGGCACCCGGGGTGTTGTATTGCGCGTCAACAGTCCTGGAGGCAGTCCAGTGCAGTCAGCGACCATCAACAACGAGATTCAAAGATTGCGCAAGAAATATCCGAAAACGCCGATCTATACTGTTGTCGAGGACGTTTGTGCCTCGGGCGGGTACTACGTGGCCGTGGCAACCGACCGAATCTATGTGCAGGACGCCAGCATTGTCGGTTCCATTGGTGTAGTGATGAATGGATTCGGATTTACCGGAACCATGCAAAAACTGGGTGTGGAACGCCGGTTGATCACTGCTGGAGATTCGAAGGGGTTTCTGGATCCGTTTTCTCCGGTTAATGATTCCGAGCGCGCCCATGCCCAGAAAATGTTGGTGGAAATTCACCAGCAATTCATTGATGCGGTCCGCGCTGGCAGGGGAAAGCGGCTCAAGGAGGAGGAAAAGATGTTTTCCGGATTGGTTTGGACCGGGCGCAAAAGCATCGACCTGGGATTGGCAGATGCCATGGGAAGTGTTGCCTATGTGGCCCGTGAGGTGATCAAGGCGGACAAGATCGTGGACTTTACGCCGAGGGAAAACTTTGTGGAACGCGTTGCCAATCGATTCGGGGCGGCCGTGGGCGTCGCCATGACTCGTGCAATCGAATCTTCAACCTCAATCCATTAGGATTTTCTCTCCGCGGCGAACATCAGGAAAACCGTTGGCCGTTTGTCCAGCACGGGCGGCTTTTTCTTCCAATCGAGAACAGTACGGGTGACCACCGACTCTCCCGTGCGGGTCAAGTCCGATGCCACACAGATCAGCGTCTGCGGACGGCAGGTGGTCAGCATCGCGTTGAACATTGCGACATTGCGGTAAGGGGTCTCGATGAATATTTGCGTCTGATCGAATCGCCTGGAAAACGCTTCAAGTTCGCCGATGCGTTCTTCCCTTGCCGGAGAGCGCTGGGGAAGATAACCGTGGAAGGCAAATCGCTGGCCATTAAGTCCGGAGGCCATGAGTGCCAGTACGATCGAGCAGGGGCCTTCGAGAGGCACCACTTGAGCACCCAGGCGGTGTGCCTGGGCGACCAAGGCGGCGCCCGGGTCTGCGATTCCGGGGCAGCCTGCATCGGAAAGCAATCCCAAATCGACCCCACGGTCCAGCATGGCAGACAACCTTTGCAGCGTCTGCGGATCCGTTTCGGCATCCAGAGTATCCATCGTGCGCTGTTGCACAGGGATACCCAGCGACTTCAGGAATTTTCGCGCCGCTTTGGGATTCTCAACGACCAGATGGTCTATGGACGCAAGAGCCGCTTGATGGCGGGCGCTGAAGTTTTTCTCCGGCAGTTCTGTGCCGAGATCCGTTGGGATCAGGAATAGGCGGCCCGTTGGCACTTTTTTTGTCGATCTTTCAAGATGAAGGTTGCCACTACGGTATGAGGATACCTTCATTTCGCAGCATGCCGGACAAGGCGATAAGAGGCAAGCCGATGAGCGCGGTCGGATCTTCCGAACGGATGTTATCCATCAGCGATATGCCCAGCCCTTCCGCTTTCGCGCTGCCCGCACAGTCGTAGGCAGGTTCGACCTTGAGGTATCGGTCGATTTCCTCGTTTGTCAGTTTGCGAAAACGCACATCGGTTTTCACAACATTGGTCTGGACAATGCCTGTGGCCGTGTTTAGCAGCGTCACGGCCGTCAGAAACGAAACCACGCGTCCGCTGGCGTGGCGAAGTTGATGCACGGCCCGTTCATGGGACAAAGGTTTGGGCAGTAACTTCTGGTCGCAGACTGCAACCTGATCGGAACCGATGGTCAGGGAGTCCGGATACAAGTCGCTGACTGCTTTGGCTTTGGCAATGGCAAGGCGGCTCGCGGTCTCGGCTGCACTTTCATTGGGAAGCACAATTTCTTCAACACCCGGATCGTGCGTGCGAAATTGCAGATGCAGGCGAGTCAGCAATTCCTTGCGATATCGCGAAGTGGAAGCGAGAACCAATCCTAGGTGACTGTTTGTCCGGGTCATTGTATTTTGACAGGGAGATACAAAGCTAATATTATGCGCGGCTTATGTCAGAGCGGCTTGTTGTGGACAGCATGAAATTCGCCAAGGAATCCGGCGAATTGAAAGGGTCGATTGCCGTGGCGGAATTGCCGCGATTGCATGACCTTGTGCTCGAAACTGGCGGATGTCTGGAATTCGGACTCCATGGGCAGGTGGACGGAAACGGGAAGCCGGGGTTGCGGGTGTCTGTCGCCGGGCCTCTGATGCTGACCTGCCATCGGTGCCTCGGCCCCATGGATTTCAGAATAGACGCAACACGAATGTTCGAATTGGTTCCTGTCGGGACACCGTTGGCCGACGTGACGGAGGAACCGTTGGACGTTGAGCAAGTGCATGCCGATCCGAAAATGGATGTGTGCACCCTGGTGGAAGACGAGGTCATTCTCGCCCTGCCCATGGTGATTGCCCATCCGGAACAAAATTGCACGCCCCTGATAAAAGTTCTGCCGGAAATTTCAAAGGCAAGCCCGTTCTATGTACTGGCAGGTCAGGCAGACAAGGCAAAGAAGATTCATTGAAGGAGCATTGTCATGGCAGTTCAGCAAAACAAGAAGTCTGCGTCCAAGCGCGGAATGCATCGTTCACACGATTTTCTGACCAATCCGCCTTTGGCGATTGATCCGACCAATGGTGAAGTGCACCTGCGCCACCATATCACCCCTAACGGCTTTTACCGCGGAAAAAAAGTCGTCAAGACTAAAGGCGACTAAGTTCGTTTCAGGTTCCGGCGGCGTGCCAGCGCTGCGCGAAATGGAGGACCGGACTCCGTTGTCTGTGTGGTTCCCGATTCCCCGATCGACCTTTGGAATTTCATGCGCTGGCCGGGTTATTTCGCAAACCCGCCCGTGTAAATCATGCTAGTCACCCTCGCCGTCGATTGCATGGGCGGGGACCACGGTGTCGGCGTTACCGTGCCCGCGGTGCTGGATTTTCTCGATGAAGTGCCAGACGCCCGTATTCTGCTGGTCGGGGATCAGGGCGCCATTTCCTCCGAATTAAAACAGCACAAAACCGCCAGCGAAGCCAGGATTCAGGTCCATCCCTCGAAAGAAGTTGTTGCCATGGACGAGGCGCCAGCCTCGGCGCTGCGCAACAAGCGCGAATCTTCGATGCGGCTTGCCATCAACCTGGTCAAGGAAGGGCAGGCGAGCGCCTGTATCAGCGCCGGCAATACCGGCGCCCTGATGGCCATGTCCCGTTTCGTGCTCAAAATGCTGCCGGAAGTGGAGCGACCCGCCATTGCGTCCTTCCTGCCCACGCAGCGCGGCAGGACCTGCATGCTGGACCTGGGCGCCAATGTCGATTGCAGTGCGGAACACCTGCTGCAATTCGCGGTCATGGGATCCTGTCTGGTCGGTGCCGTGGATCATGTGGAGCGACCATCCGTGGGGTTGCTAAATATCGGGGAAGAGGAAATCAAAGGAAACGAAATCGTGAAGCAGGCTGCAGAGTTGTTGCGCGGCAGCGGCTTGAATTTTTACGGCAACATCGAAGGCACGGACATTTACAAAGGCACAACCGATGTCATCGTCTGCGATGGATTCGTCGGGAACGTGGCGCTGAAGACATCTGAAGGACTGGCGCAGATGCTGGCAATGTACCTTCGACAGGAATTCAGCCGGAATATTCTCACGCGCTTGTCCGGCATCGTTGCCTTGCCCGTCATCACTGCTTTCCGTCGGCGTGTTGATCACCGGCGTTACAATGGGGCCAGTCTTCTGGGTTTGAGGGGAATCGCGATCAAGAGTCACGGTTCCGCAGACCGTTTCGCATTCCAATTCGCCTTGCAGCGAGCTTATGATGAAGCAAGTAATGGTGTGTTGGACCAAATCAGCAAACGCATGACCGCCATTCGGCAGAAGGCGGCATGATGTTCTCTCGCATCGCCGGTACAGGCAGTTATCTTCCCGAGAAAATTTTGACCAATCGGGAACTCGAACTTTCCGTGGATACGACAGATGAATGGATACGGACCCGCACCGGCATTCAGAGTCGCCACATTGCCGCAGAGGGGCAGCTGGCCAGTGATCTGGGGGTGATCGCCGGACGGCGCGCATTGCACGCGGCGGGCATCCAGGCGGGCGAAGTCGACATGATCATCGTGGCGACCACAACGCCGGACATGATCTTCCCGGGAACCGCCTGCATTGTGCAATCCAAACTCGGTGTCTCGGGTTGTCCGGCCTTTGATGTGCAGGCTGTCTGCAGCGGATTCGTCTACGCATTGACTGTTGGTGATCTTTTCATCAAGGCGGGGCAGGCCCGAAATATCCTGGTGATCGGAGCGGAAGTGTATTCGCGGATCCTCGACTGGAAGGATCGCGGGACCTGTGTGCTGTTCGGCGACGGAGCGGGCGCGGTTGTCCTCCAACAAAGTCCCAAACCGGGCATTCTTGCCACAAGACTTCACGCAGATGGAAGCCAGAAAGACAATTTGTGCGTGCCGGGCCATGTCTCGAACGGGAAAGTGTGGGGCTCGCCTTTTGTGCGCATGGATGGCGGTTCGGTGTTCAAATTTGCTGTGCGAGTGTTCGAGGAGGTTGCATACGAGGTGCTCGATGCCGCAAAGTTGACCATTTCTGACGTGGACTGGTTCATCCCGCACCAGGCGAACATCCGGATCATGGAAGCGACAGCCAAAAAAATAGGATTGCCACTACAGAAACTGATCTCGACGGTCGACCACCATGGAAATACGTCGGCCGCCTCCATCCCGCTGGCGATGGACGAAGCCGTCAAAGCCGGAAAAATACGAGATGGTCAGACCCTGTTGCTCGAAGGGGTTGGGGGCGGGTTTACCTGGGGCGCCATCCTGCTTCGCTGGTAAGGAACAAAAGATGAAAGCTGCATTTGTATTTCCTGGGCAGGGTTCTCAGTCGGTCGGCATGATGCGAAGTGTTTTGCATCTGCCGCGAGTGCGGGAAACTTTTGAGGAGGCTTCCGCCGCGTTGGGTCTTGATCTTTGGAATCTTGTGGAAAACGGGCCCGAGGACAAACTCAACGAAACCGTCAATACCCAGCCTGTAATGCTTTGTGCCGGGGTGGCTATGTATCGCGCGTGGGAGTCATTGGGTGGAAGGCTTCCCGCTTTGCTGGCTGGGCACAGTCTTGGTGAGTATTCGGCCCTGGTTGCCGGCAACGCGATCAGGTTTGACGTTGCCGTGCGGCTGGTGCAATTTCGAGCACAGGCAATGCAGGAAGCCGTGCCGGCGGGCGTCGGGGCCATTGCCGCGATCGTCGGGCTGGACGACGATGTGGTTCGCGCCGTTTGCCTTGAGGCAAGCAGTGGGCAGGAAATCGTAGAGGCGGCAAACTACAACTCGCCAGCCCAGACCGTGATTGCGGGGCACAAGGCGGCGGTGGATCGGGGAATGAAACTGGCCAAACAAAAAGGTGCCAAGCGCGCCATCCTGCTGCCTATGAGCGTTCCATCTCACTGCGCCCTGATGCGATCGGCTGCCGAGCGCCTGAAGATGCGGCTCGCTGATATTCCTCTGGCGTCCGCTTCCATTCCTGTGGTGCACAATGCCGACGTGTCAATTTCCACATCGGCCTCGGCAATCAAAGAATCCCTGTACCGTCAGTTGTTTCAGCCGGTACGCTGGGTCGAGGTCGTCCGTACGCTGGCAACCATGGGCGCGACGCATATTGTCGAGTGTGGCCCGGGCAGGGTTCTCGCGGGTCTGAACAAAAGAATCGTGCCCGACGCTAAAATTCTGACATTCGCCGACGCCGCGAATTTTGACGAGGCCCTGGCGATGCTTGCCGGTGAAAAGGATCAAGAACATGCTTGAAGGCAAAGTGGCGCTTGTCACGGGAGCAAGCCGGGGCATAGGCAAAGAAATTGCACTCGCACTGGCTCGCGCCGGAGCGATGGTTGCCGCAACATCCACCAGCGACGCCGGTGCACAGGGCATTGACGATTTTTTTCGGGCCGAAAAACTCCAGGGGATGGGATGCCGTCTGGACGTGAAGGACGCGGGCGGCATGGAGAACACCCTGGCGACAATGGAAAGTCGTTTTGGTCCGCCTTCGATTCTGGTGAACAATGCCGGAATTACCCGGGATAACCTTATGCTCAGGATGAAGGAATCAGAATGGGACGACATCATGGATACCAACCTCAAGTCGGTTTTTCGACTGAGCAAATTGGTTCTCCGGCAGATGGTGAAAGCCCGCTTTGGACGAATCGTCAACATCACCTCGGTGGTCGGTTTTGTTGGCAACCCCGGGCAAGCCAATTATGCCGCTGCCAAGGCCGGGATTGTCGGGTTCAGCAAGTCGCTCGCCAGGGAGGTGGGCAGCCGTAACGTCACCGTCAACTGCATCGCGCCCGGATTTATCGATACTGATATGACGCGCGCGCTGCCGGACGAGCAGAAAACTGCATTGCTCAACCAAGTCCCGCTGGGCAGATTCGGATCAGCAAAAGAGATAGCGGCCGCGGTTTTATTCCTGGTGTCGGAGTCTGCCGGGTATATCACAGGCAGCACGCTTCACGTCAATGGCGGAATGTATATGGATTGATGCCGAAGGATTGTCATTTTTGGTAGACTAGCGCCCGAGTTTTTCCCATTCTCTGTCCGGGCGGACCGAGATCGGGCAGGGGTGAATGCGTGAAACATCAAGTAGAAAGGGAAGGTACATTCATGGAATCCGTAGAACAGCGCGTCAGGAAAATCGTTGCCGAGCAATTGGGCGTGAACGAGGCAGACGTAAAAAATGAATCGACATTTGTCGATGACCTCGGAGCCGATTCACTCGACACGGTGGAATTGGTGATGGCGCTCGAGGAGGAGTTCGAGTGTGAGATTCCCGATGAAGAGGCGGAAAAAATCACCTCGGTTCAGCAAGCCGTTGATTACGTCAAGGCTCATCTCAATTAAATTCGCAATCCATTATTGCCCGGAGTTCCGTTGTCCAAACGCCGCGTAGTGGTAACCGGCCTGGGTATTGTTTGCCCGGTCGGGAATAGTGTCGGCGAAGCCTGGGCCAATATTCAGGCGGGAAAGTCGGGCATCACTCGCATTACCCGGTTTGACGCGTCACTTTTTGCCTCTCAAATCGCCGGAGAGGTAAAGAACTTCGATGTCGCCAGTGTGCTCTCCGCCAAGGAAGCCCGACGTTCGGATGTTTATATTCACTACGGTATTGCGGCGGCGGTCGAGGCCATTCGCGATGCGGGAATTGAACCGAACCCTCTGGACGCGGATCGGTGCGGCCTGAACATCGGGTCGGGGATCGGCGGTCTGCCGCTCATTGAGGAGACGCACAAGTCTTATCTCGAGGGTGGTCCGAGGAAAATATCGCCCTTCTTCATACCGGGCGCCATTATCAACATGATCTCCGGAAACCTGTCCATCATGTATGGATTCAAGGGTCCTTGTCTCGCAATGGTCACCGCTTGTACCACCGCCAATCACTGCATCGGCGATTCAGCAAGACTGATTGAGTACGGCGATGCGGACGTGATGGTTGCCGGAGGCTCGGAAGCAGCCATCTGCACGCTAGGCGTCGGAGGTTTTTCCGCGGCCCGTGCATTGAGTACGCGTAACGACGATCCGCCCAGGGCGAGTCGGCCGTGGGATGTGGATCGCGACGGATTCGTGCTCGGCGAAGGGGCGGGGGTTCTTGTACTGGAAGAATACGAGCATGCCCGCGCCCGCGGCGCCCGCATATATTGCGAGATGGCGGGTTACGGCATGAGCGCCGATGCCCACCATATCACCGCGCCATGTGAAGACGGTGAGGGTGCCGCACGCGGAATGGCCAACGCCTTGCGAAACGCGGGCATGAATCCGGAGGAGATCGACTACATCAATGCGCATGGCACCTCGACCCCGCTGGGTGATGTGGCCGAGACCGTCGCGTTAAAGCGCTGCTTCGGAAATTTTGCAGGGCGCCTGGCCGTGAGCTCCACAAAGTCATCGACAGGACATTTGTTGGGCGCGGCAGGTGGCATCGAGGCGGTATTCTCTGTGATGGCGCTCAAGGATCAAGTTGCGCCGCCTACCATCAATCTCGATACGCCCGATCCACTATGCGATCTGGACTTTGTTCCCAATACGGCTCGGCAAATGAAAATCCGGGCGGTGATGTCAAACTCGTTCGGGTTTGGCGGGACAAACGGTACGTTGATATTCAGGGCCAATTGACTCGAAGGAATTTCCTTCGGCTGATAGGTCGACACAAACCAGTCGTACATGCGGGCCGCATGGGCCGGACTGACACGGAATCTGGCTATCCATGGCAAGACGCAAAAACCTGTTTCTGACGGAATCCAGGTGGGCGCCCAGGCGCATTCTGCGCGCGGCGGCGTATGTTGTATTGCTGCTGGTGCTCTGCGGCGGTTCGTGGCTCGCGTATTTCGCCACCAGACCCATCAGCGTCGCACCGGGCAATCGCACATTTGCAATCGAACCTGGCCGCAATTTGCGTGAGGTAGCGGTGCAATTCGCCAAAGACGATTTGGTTTCCGACCCCTGGAGTTTCATTGTGCTGGCACGCCTGACCCGAACCGGCTCGGACCTCAAGGCGGGAAGTTACTCTGTCGGTGCCGATATTTCTCCCTATCGGCTGCTGAAAAAAATTGTCCGTGGTGAGTTTGCCATGGCCAGCGTGCAATTCATTGAAGGGTGGACTTTTCTGCAAATGCGGGCTGCACTAGACCGGCATCCCGCTGTTCGTCACGAACTGCGGGATGCGTCCATGGAAACAATTTTGGAGCGTCTACAGATTTCCGAACTTTCAGCCGAAGGATTGTTTTTCCCGGACACCTACCAGTTTTCGGCGGGGACCAGTGACCTGACAATACTCCGGCAGGCCAATTTGAAGATGCGGCAACTGTTGGCTGCGCAGTGGGAAAAACGCGCGAGCGCTCTGCCTCTTGCCTCACCTTACGAAGCACTGATTCTGGCATCCATCGTGGAGAAGGAGGCAGGTCGACGCGATGAGCATGGGAAGGTGGCTTCTGTCTTCATCAATCGATTAAAACGCGGCATGCGCCTGCAGACCGATCCGACGGTGATTTACGGATTAGGGGCTAAATTTGATGGCAATTTGCGACGCAAAGACCTCACCACCGACAACAAGTACAACACCTATATGCGCGGCGGCCTCCCCCCGACGCCCATTGCGATGCCAGGGGAGGCGTCTCTCGCGGCGGTGATGAACCCGGCAGCGGGCAATGCACTGTACTTTGTGGCAAGAGGAGATGGCAGTCATCAATTTTCCACAAATCTGTCCGACCACAATCGGGCCGTGGACAAGTACCAGAAATCCCGCAAATGAGCGGTTAACGTGAAAGGGAAATTCCTTACGTTCGAAGGCATCGACGGCGCCGGCAAAAGCACCCACATCGCCTGGACCGCGGAATTTCTTCGCAGCCAGGGCTTCCCCCTGATACTCACGCGAGAACCCGGCGGCACGGCGCTGGGTGAGAATTTGCGCGAACTGCTCTTGCGACACACCCAGCCCATTCACCCTATTGCCGAAGCATTACTCATGTTTGCGGCCCGCCAACAGCACATCGAGGAAGCCATTCAGCCGGCGCTGGACAAAGGCGAGTGGGTCTTGTGCGATCGATTTACAGACTCCAGTTTTGCGTACCAAGGTGGCGGCCGGGGTGTGGCCAGGGACCGGTTGGAGACCCTCGAGAGCTGGGTGCATGCCGACTTGCAACCTGATTTGACGCTGCTTTTCGACGTAGACATCAGTGTCGGTCAGTCTCGCGTCGCCAGGATAAAATCGCCTGATCGTTTCGAGCAAGAGACATCGGATTTCTTTGCGCATGTCCGAAGCGCCTATCTTGAGCGCGCGCGCCAGGCACCGGAGAGAATTGTTCTGATTGATGGCACTCAACCCATCGCATCAATCCGGGAACAGATAGAAACGCGGGTACTGGCGCTTCGGGCATTGTGATGCTTCCCTGGATCGCGCCCCTGTTTTCCTGGTTGCCCGATGACCCAGCAAAATATCCCCGCGTCATGCTGCTGCGCGGCCAGGCGGGACTCGGAAAACGTTCCACAGCAAGTCTGTTAGCCAAGGCCATCCTGTGCGAAGCAGGTGGCGGCATTGAAGCCTGTGGCCAATGCGCATCTTGTCTTCTGGTCGCTTCTGGCAATCACCCGGACTTCAGGCTTGTCGAAGCAGGTGCAGCGGCTGAAGACTCTGCGGAAGAGACGGCGGAAACGGTGGTGGCGGTAAAGCCGGCAAAGAAGGCCAGTCGGCAAATTCTGGTCGATCAGATTCGTGCGCTGGGGAGCGAATTCATCTGGATCACCCCGCACAGGGGGCGCGCCAAAGTTGTGTTGATCAGCCCCGCGGAGGATATGCATCCGAGTGCCGCGAATGCGGTGTTAAAAATGCTGGAGGAGCCGCCAGGCGACACATATTTTGTATTGGTGAGTCATCGTCCCGAACGCGTGCTGCCAACCATCCGCAGCCGTTGTTTCCAGATAGCATTCGCGGCGCCCGGTCCCGAGTTGGCCGTTCAATGGTTGAAAAAAAACGGGGCAGGGGACGCAAAAGTCGCACTGGCAACGGCGAGCAATTCTCCCCTGAGTGCATTGAACAGTCTGGCGGATGCAGACTTCTGGGACAGAAGGAAAGCTTTGCTTGAGCAATTGGCGGCGCCCCGCTTCGATGCTCTGACCACAGCTGACAGGGCCGAATCCCTGGAGGGACCGCAACTCGCGCGACTGCTTTTGCAATGGACTGCGGATCTCGCGCTGCTCAAAAGTGGTGGCAGGGAACGTTACCATGTGGACTATCGCGCAGGCTTGGAGTCGATTTCCCGTGTAATCCACATGTCCGAAATATTCGCTTGGAACACGCAGGTGGTGGATTACGCGCGGTCTTGCCTGCATCCGCTGAACAAACGATTGGCATTGGAGAGTCTGTTTTCGTCCTATCCTGTCAACAGGAAGTTAAAAACGGGAAACGGATGAAAATTCCCGACTTGCGGAAGACGATAATGGCGTGCGACTGACATGTTTGTGGACTCCCATTGCCACATTAACTTTCCGGAGCTTGCGGCCAATCTGAATGCGGTCATGGCGGCGATGGCGCATAACCAGGTTTCCCATGCCCTATGTGTCTCCGTGAACCTCGAAACGCTTCCGGCGGTCCTGCGAATTGCCGATCAGTACCAGAATGTCCTGGCTTCGGTAGGCGTTCACCCGGATGATGTGGGGGGAACGGAGCCCACTGTCGAGACCCTTGTGGAATTCGCGAAACATCCAAAAGTTGTCGCGATCGGGGAAACGGGGCTGGATTATTTCCGACTCAAAGGCGAGCTGGATTGGCAACGGGATCGTTTCAGGCGGCATATTCAAGCCGCCAAACTGGCGAATAAACCGCTCATCATCCATACCCGGGAGGCGGCTTCCGATACCCTCAGAATAATGCACGAGGAAGGCGCGTCGGATATTGGAGGCGTCATGCATTGTTTCACCGAAACCAGGGAGGTTGCACGGGCGGCACTGGACATGAATTTCTTGATTTCTTTTTCGGGAATAGTCACTTTCAAAAAGGCGGAGAATCTGCGCGAAGTGGCGGCCTCGATTCCGTTGGATCGATTGCTGTTGGAAACCGACTCTCCCTATCTGGCGCCGGTTCCCCATCGCGGAAAGACGAATCAGCCGGCTTTCGTAAGGCATGTTGCCGAGGAGATTGCCAAAGTGCGGCGTATCCCGGTTGAGGAGTTAGGTCGTATTACTTCAGAGAATTTTTTCCGAGTGTTTGGTCAAAGCGGCATTTCGGAGAATCGCCCGTGAGTCATGGGAAATTGCCTTGGTACTCTTGGCAAATGCCGCGGTTGTCGCATAATGTATATTATGTTAAGTAATAATTCTGAACGTTAAGACGCCTCGGTTGTTTTCAGAGCAATCCCCCTTTTCCGTCCCCCGATGTCTTGGAACCCTGACCAAGTTGCCGGACCCGCTCAAACATGCAAATCGTTGCCGCGGCAGCGACATTTAAGGATTCCACCCGATTGGACATGGGAATCCTGACCGACCGCGCTGCAAGTCCTGCGAATTCCCTGCTCAGCCCGTTTCCCTCGCTGCCAAAGATCAATGCCACCGGGCCGCGCATATCGATTTCAAACAGACTGGTCTCGCTTCGAGCATCGGTTGCCAACACGAGTCCGGAAAATCCCTTCAGCATTTCCGAAGGTTCCTGATCCTGGCGGATCGCCAATTCGAATTGCGCGCCCATTCCGCCGCGCAGGCATTTCGGCGACCACACATCAGCCGTCTGCTTTGAAAGCCAAATCGAGGAAACCTGTGCGGCCGCAGCACTTCTGAGCAGACTGCCGAGGTTGCCCGGATCCTGGATTCCTTCAATCAAGAGCCGAAAATGATCCCGTGGCGGTAATGCTGTCTCGGGAATATCGGAAATAGCCAGGACGCCTTCCGGGGAATCCAGTTCGCTCAGTTCCAGAAACAAGGCCTGACTGACGAGGTGCAGGCCGGCACCCGGAAATTTCTGAAAAAGCGCCTGAATGTCATTGCGGGCCACGGCATCCTCGTTCACAAGGAGCGTTGCGTCCTCCAGTCCCCTGGCCTGCGCAAAGCATGTGACCAGCTTCACCCCTTCAATCACCATCTTTCCAGTTGTGTGGCGATGCCGGGAAGAGTGCAGAAGTCGCTGCGCATTTTTCCAGAGGGGATTGCTGCGCGAACTGATACGGTTCATGTCGCCATGCGCGCTCGGCACGCAGAAGTGGTGCCCGGAGCCGGGGTCGAACCGGCACGGGCCAATGACGGCCCGAGGGATTTTAAGTCCCTTGTGTCTACCAATTTCACCATCCGGGCAAACACGGAAACCAGCCGTTTGGTCTCCGGCATCGGTTTTCGGAAAGCGCGCCCATCATGATACAGGTGCATGATTGGACTGAATCGGTATCAACGCGGACGAGACAGCATTCCAGGCACGGCACTCAGGCAGATGAAGACCATCCTTTTGTGCAGAAGATTTCTGGTGAATGACCCAGAAGACCTTGATTCTGGCCACTGCGCGAAAACGGCAGGCATTGGAGGCGGGGGTCGGAATCGAACCGGCGTACACGGCTTTGCAGGCCGCTGCATGACCACTCTGCCACCCCGCCGGGAGAACTGAAACGCAACATCTTTGTCAATGCCGGTCGTGGCAATCCGGGCCGGCCTCATAAAATCAAAAAGGGAAAACGATCCATGCATGTCGTTTTCCCTTCGGGCAATTGGAGCGGGAAACGAGGCTCGAACTCGCGACCTCAACCTTGGCAAGGTTGCGCTCTACCAACTGAGCTATTCCCGCAAAATTCAGCCGGCAATTATAGGTTGAACAGGGCGATTGTCAAGGTAAGCGCCCGTCGTCCGCCCCTCCGTTGTTACGCTTTTACCCGGGACAGCGCCATTTTCAGATAATAAGCCATTGACCAGAGTGTGAGAACGGCTGCCACGTATATCAACAGGGTACCGATCGCGTGCATGCTCAGGGACAAGAACTCGTCGTGATACAAAAGCATGACGATGGCCACCATTTGGGAGACCGTCTTGATTTTTCCCAGGAACGACACCGCCACACTTCTGCTCTCGCCGATGCGTGCCATCCATTCGCGAAGTGCCGATATCGCGATCTCGCGTCCAATGATGATGACCGCAATGAATCCCTGGAGATCATTGAACTGCACGAGCATGATCAACGCAGTGGCCACCATGAGTTTGTCCGCGACCGGATCCAGAAATGCGCCGAAGGATGAGGTCTGACCCAAGGCGCGCGCCAGGTAGCCGTCCAGCCAGTCCGTTAGTGCCGCAATGGAAAACACTGCGGCCGCCACCATATTCTTGTTGTGATCGGCGATCCACTCGTGCGGCATGTAATACACCCCGACGAGCAGAGGAATCATCAGAATGCGCAGCCAGGTGATCAGATTCGGAACGTTGAGCGGCATGGTTCTATCAGTGTAACTGCTGATAGATTTTTTCGGCGAGTTTGATGCTGATACCCTCCACCCGAGCAATTTCCTCAATGCTGGCGGACGCAAGATTTTTCAGGCCGCCAAACCGCGAGAGCAGCCGTTGCCGGCGCTTGGGGCCGATGCCGCCAATGTCTTCCAGCGCGGAACGATTGCGGACTTTGGCCCGGCGATTGCGGTGCCCGGAAATGGCGAACCGGTGCGCTTCGTCCCGGATTTGCTGAATCAGATGCAGCCCGGGGTGATCCGGCGCCAGTTGTATGGGTTCGTTCCGCGATGGAGAAAACAACTGTTCCAGTCCGGGCTTGCGCGCCAGCCCTTTGGCTACGCCGAGCAGCGGGACCTGACTCAGGCCGAGTTCCCCCAGAACTTCCACTGCGACACCCAGTTGCCCCTTGCCGCCGTCAATAAGAATCAAGTCGGGAAGTTTCCCCTCCCCTTCGACAATCTTCCGATAACGGCGGCCCAGGGCCTGACGCATTGCGCCATAGTCATCGCCTGCTGCCACACCCTGAATATTGTAGCGACGGTACTCCGAGGGCTGCATCGCGTCATGGTCGTACACCACGCAGGATGCCACAGTCGCTTCGCCCATGGTGTGACTGATGTCGAAGCACTCGATGCGACGTACCGTGTCGGACAGACTCAATGCGCCTTGCAATTCCAGGAGCCGCCCTTCTTGAGATGCATGCGTTGCCATGCGTTGTGCGATCGCCATTTCCGCATTTTTTTCGGCCATTCGCAGCCACACACGTGGTTCTCCTGTGGAGCTGGTATTTATGCGTACACTGGTGCCAGCCTGGAGGCCGAGAAATTCCTCGATGGAGGCCGCATCGATCGCACGGTTCAAATAAATCGTTGGCGGAACCTCACCGTTGACATAGTGCTGCGTCAAAAATGCCTCCAGCGCGAACGACTCATCCTGCTGCTGGGCATTTTGCGGGAAAAAGCTGCGATCACCCAGATGAATTCCCCCGCGAATCATGACCAGATTTACGCAAATTATTTCCTCGGTGACCGCCAGCGCGACGACATCCGCGTCCACTCCCCGATTGCTGGACACAAACTGGGTTTCGCGCACGCGAGACAAAGAACGGATCTGGTCGCGATAGCCTGCCGCCTGTTCATAGGCCTGATCCTGCGCAGACCGAACCATGCGTTCCTCCAGGCGGCTGACGGCCTCGGTAGTCTTGCCTTTCAGAAACAATTCGGCGTTCTGAACGTCATCCGAGTAGTCCTCTTCGCCTATGTGACCGGTGCATGACCCGGTACACCTTCTGATCTGATAGAGCAGGCAGGGACGGGTGCGGTTGGCAAAAACCGTGTCTTCGCAGGTGCGCAGGCGGAATATCTTCTGCAATAACTGGATGCTCTGGCGAACCGCACCCGCATTGGGGAATGGGCCGAAGTATCGGTGGTTCTTGTCCAGTGGGCCTCGGTGGAATCCGAGCCTGGGAAAAGGATGGCCGGTGAGAACGATATAGGGGTAAGACTTGTCATCCCTGAATAAAATGTTGTAACGCGGAGCAAGAGATTTGATCAGGTTGTTTTCCAGGAGCAGTGCTTCGGCTTCGGAACGGGTGATCGTGGTTTCGATGCCCTGCACTTGCGCAACCATCAACCGTATCCTGGGCGCGAGAGATTCCGACTTCTGAAAGTAGGAGGCGACGCGCTTTTTCAGGTCTTTGGCCTTGCCAACATACAAGACTTGCCGTGCCTGCCCCAGCATCCGATAGACACCCGGCAAGTGCGGCAGGTGCTCGATAATTTCGTCGGCCGCGAACTCCAGCACTTCGACATTGGTTTTGTCCTTCGGACTCATGATTCGTCAAATCGAGGGCAAGACTGCGCTGGCAGGGGTCGAGTCCAGTTCCTGTCGATCCCATTGCCTTGCGAGCACACCACTCCGTCTCGCTGCGCGTGTTGGTGCGTGATCAAAGTGATCGGCCTCAACATCTCTCATCTTTGCGCTTATGGCCTATCCGGGTGCCTTGCGGAGGAAATTTTCGATCGCCCGGAAGACCTGCTCGAACATTTCTTCGGTCAACCGCCGGGTCTGCGTATTGTATCGACTGCAATGATAACTATTGAACAGGGTCAGCCCGCGAGAAAGACTGTGCCTGGCGCCGTGTGCGAACTTGAATTTTCCGGCTTTCTCATCCGTGGCCATCAACACTGCCTTGTGGGCAATGCCCCCCAGTGCCAGGATGGCTGCGTCGTCCGGTAGCGCCTGCAGTTCCGTCTGAAGATACGGGTTGCATTGCCGGATTTCCCCGGGCTCCGGTTTATTCTCTGGAGGCAGGCATTTCACGGCATTGGTGATCCTGCTTGAAACCAGGCACAGGCCATCGTCGATGCCGGTGGATACGGGCTGGTTGGCGAAGCCGAATTTGTGCAGCGTACGGTACAGGAGAATGCCGGCGTGATCTCCGGTAAAGGGCCGTCCGGAGCGATTTGCCCCATGCATGCCCGGCGCAAGGCCGACAATCAGCAATCTGGCGTTCGGATCCCCAAACGGGGGCACGGGCTTGGCAAAGTAGTCGGGATGCGCGCAACGCACATTATCGAGAAACCGCGCCAGGCGGCCGCATTTCCGGCAATCCGTCGAGAATCCGCTCATTCGAGTGTCGAGGGATGTTTGTTGTTCTGCTGGTGACTGGGGACGATGGGAATTCTGGATTGAAACCGCTGGTTGATTCCGCCGGCGACTTCCGGCTGAAGCGTGACATGCTGAATGCCAAAATGACTATTGAGCATGGCTCGCGTTGCTTCCAGAATGGCAGCCCATTGCGACAGATCGTCTATCTCAAGGTGGGCGGACAACGCGACCGTTCCCGAGGAAATATTCCAGACATGCAAATCGTGAACAGAACGCACGCCGCGAATGGCGCTCAGCGATCTGCCTATTTCCGGAAGTTCCAGGCCGGCGGGGACGCCTTCCATCAGGACGTGGATCGCCTCGCGCAGCAATCTTACCGTGGAGTAAAGAATCAACCCGGCGATGACCATGGAGAGAATGGCGTCCACCGGACGCCATCCGGAAAAGAAAATGATGGCGCCGGAGAGTATGGCCGCCGCCGACCCGGCGGCATCAGCCAACACATGCAAGAGGACAGCGCGACGATTGATGCTTTGGGCACCCTGTCCCACAAGATGTGCAACGTAAAGATTCAACAGCAGGCCACCTGCGGCAACAATCATGATGCCGGACCCTGACATCATCACGGGAGCAGGTTCGAATAATCTGTACAGGGATTCGACGACAATGAGCACAACAATCGGCAACATCACCAGACCGTTGACGAAACCCGCCACAATTTCGGCCCGGGCGAATCCATAGGAATGTCGGTTGCCTGCCGGCCTTTTCGCAATCCGGGCCGCAATGAATGCCAGGGCAAGCGCCATGGCGTCGGAGATCATGTGCACTCCGTCACTCATCAGCGCCAGCGAACCCAGCCAATTACCCAGGGCGATTTCTGCGATCGCGTAGGCGAAGGTCAGAGCCAGCGCGTAACCCAGGGTGTCCCGGCCGTGGTGATGATCGGCGTGGGAGAGGCTGTGGCCGGACTGATTACCCAACCTCGCCCACCTGTCGAGTCCCGACCGCCAGATAGTTTCCACCCGGATCCAGGGTGGCAATTTCCTGTACCGCCTGGGCATAAAACGCCAGGGATTGCAGATCGGTGATCGATTTCGCCTGGGCGCGCTGTCCGAAGAGTTGTTGCAATCGAAATTGTGAAGCAGTCGAGGGCACACGGACGAGGCCGGCCAGCAATTCGTCGACCGCTTCGGGACGATTACATACCAGGACCATGTCGCATCCTGCCCGCAACGCAGCGTCAGCCCGCTGGACCACGCCCCCTGCCACCCGGGCACCTTCCATGCTGAGGTCGTCGCTAAAAATGGTACCCGTGAATGCCAAGTCGCCACGCAGCACTTTTTGCAACCAAAAGGGAGAGAAGCCGGCGGGTTTGGCATCCGCTTTCGGATAGATGACGTGTGCCGGCATGATGGACGCCAGGCCGTGTTGAATCAATTTCCGGAAAGGAATCATGTCGGCTGCTTCGATCTGCGCAAAGCTGCGCTCGTCCACCGGCACATCCACATGGGAATCCGCCGTTACGAACCCATGCCCGGGAAAATGCTTTCCGCAAGCAGCCATGCCTCCCCTGCGCAATCCGTCAATCAACGCGCAGGCCAAATCGCAGACCGCTGCGGGATCGGTGTGAAACGCGCGATCCCCGATGACCGTGCTGCTTCCGAAATCCAGGTCAAGCACCGGGGCGAAACTCAGATCGACGCCGCAAACTCGCAGTTCCGACGCCAGCACAAATCCGACGCGATGGGCCAGTTCACATGCTTGTTCGGGATGGTCGTCCCAGATTTTTCCCAGCAGCCGCATGGCGGGCAGTCGCGTAAATCCGGTTTTGAATCGCTGGACGCGCCCGCCTTCCTGATCCACGGCGATCAGTATGGGGGGGCTGCGCAAGGCGCGGATTTCCTCTGTCAGCGCGGAAATTTGTTCCGGCGATTCGAAATTCCGGGCAAACAGGATAACCCCGCCGGTCATCGGATGGAGAAGTCTTATGCGATCCTGCTCGGTGAGTTCGCGGCCTTGCAGGTCGACCATCACTGCGCCAGGGGCCGTATTCGATGTCATCGCTTCAATCCTCTACGACCACCATCGCACATGCAAAACCCTTCTCGTGTGTCAGGCTCAAATGTTGCCGGGCGACCCCTCGTGCGGCAAGGCTCTCCGGTAACGCGCCGTGAAATTCGAATTCCGGTTTTCCCATGACGTTGTTGCAAACGCTGATCGCGTGAAAGGTCACCGGAAAACGCATTCCGGTGCCCAGTGCCTTGGACAATGCCTCCTTGGCGGCGAAACGACTGGCCAGAAACAGGATGGGTTTCGCACTGACAGCCAGGTCATGCCTTTCCCGATCCGAAAGAATTCGATTGGCAAATTGCACGCCGCGCCTCGCATAGAGTTTCTCGATGCGCGCGATGTCCACCAGATCGACTCCGATTCCCAAAATCATGGAGTCTTGTTCGCGCGCATGGCGACGAGGTAATTGCGCACGGCCTCCCGGATGCCACATTCCAGCGCTTCGGCGATCAAGGCATGGCCTATCGACACTTCCAGGATGCCTGGGACTTCCCGCAAGAAAAGCGGCAGGTTTTCCCGATTGAGGTCATGCCCTGCATTCACCCCGAGTCCGCATGCCTGCGCCGTGTTTGCCGCGGCGACGTAGCGGGAGACGACGGCATCCTGGTCACCTCTGCCGAATGCGCGTGCATAGGGTTCCGTATACAGCTCCACCCTGTCTGCGCCGAGCGCGTGTGCCCTTTGCATGTTGATGTCCACTGGATCCATGAATAGACTCACGCGGATCCCCAACGACTTCAATTCCAGAATAGAAGGCGCCAGCTTCTCTGCGTCGCGCTCCAGATTCCAGCCATGGTCAGAAGTTGCCGCACCCGGCATGTCGGGGACCAATGTGCATTGTTCGGGAAGGACTTCGCGAACCAGATCCATGAACGGAAAAAACGGATTGCCTTCGATATTGAATTCGACGCCCGCGTTGGCGGCCTGCTTTCTCAACTTGCGCACATCGTCTGGACGGATATGGCGTTGATCCGGTCGCGGGTGTACGGTGAGGCCATGCGCGCCGGCATCGAGCGCCAGGGCGGCAATGTGTGTGACGCTGGGAACATCCAGCGGGCGGGAGTTTCTCAGAAGCGCCACCTTGTTCAGGTTCACGCTGAGCCGGGTCATAGTTGTTGCAATTCCCGCAGGAACTGTCTGGTGTATAGCTCCTGATTCCCGAGGTGGTGATTCACCAAGTGTCGCATCAGGGACTTTATTTGCACAAGTGTCACCGGATCATCGTATCGGTTCTCGGACAGATCCAGAAGAGCCTTTCCGGAGACTTCGATGTCCACCCGGGACGCATCTTCAATTTCGACCGGGCCGCGCTCAACGATATAGGTGTACCGGCGCCGGGCGTCTATGCTGCGGCCAGTGCGCGCATCGCGGTCCAGCGTCAAGGCGTAACCCAGTTCATCAAGCAGCCGTTTTTCGAATTTTCGAAGTGTCACGGACGGCTCGATGGGCGTGGACAAGTCCGCGACCGCGTTTCGATAAACGTCATACAGCGCGGGATGCGGGTCTTCGCGCGCCAGGAACTTCAGCAGCAATTCGTTCAGATAAAACCCGCACATCAGACTCAAGCCCTGGAGTTGGGGAATGCCGCCCTGCCACTCGGCGCCGTGCAGCATCTTCAGTTCTGATTTGCCTCCCCAGGACAGCAGCAAGGGCTGGAATGGCATCAACAATCCGCGCAGCGCCGACTTTGGCCGCCGAGCGCCCCGGGCGACCAGCCCCATGCGTCCGGCCTCCTGGGTGAATACCTCGATGAGCAGGCTGGTTTCCTTGAACGGATACGTGTGCAAGACAAACCCGGACTTGACTGATTGATCGCTGCGACCTGCGCCCATGGCAGAAATCAGTGGTACCCCAGGCTCTTCAAATCCCTGGCACTGTCCATCCAGCCGCTGCGAACGCGCACCCAGACGTCGAGAAAAACCTTGCCTCCAAAGAGTTTTTCCATGTCGATACGCGCTTCAGTGGCAATGGTCTTGAGTTTTTCGCCGTTTTTCCCGATCACAATGGCCTTGTGGCTCGCCTTGCTCACCACAATCGTGGCATGGATGTGGCGAACCTCTCCTTTTAGTTCGAAAGATTCCACCGACACCGCCGTCGCATAGGGGAGTTCCTCCCCGAGCCGGCGAAACAGCTTTTCCCGCAAAAATTCGGATGCCAGAAAACGCTCGGACCGATCGGTCAATGCGTCGCTGTCAAAGGCGGGCGGCGAAACCGGCAGATGGGATTTGAGGACTTCCAGCAATTTCGGCAGTTGGGTGCCCTTGGATGCGCTGATAGGCATCACCTCGGAAAACCGGAATGCCTGGCTGACGCGTTCGATAAATGGCAACAGACGGCTCTTGTCCGCAATCTTGTCGATCTTGTTGATGGCCAGGATCACGGGCGTAGTCTTTGGCAACAATTGCAGAACCTGTTTGTCTTCCGCGCCGAACTGCAATGCTTCCACCAGCCACAGCACCGCGTCCGTGGCATCCAGGCTTTCCGTCACTGCGCGATTCATGAGCTTGTTCAGCGCCCCACCCTGCGCAATCTGATAACCCGGCGTGTCCAGAAAAACGAGCTGCGCGTCCTCATGCGTTACGACCCCGAGGATGCGATGGCGGGTGGTTTGCGGGCGACTGGAAGTGATGCTGACTTTGGTGCCAATCAGGCGATTCAGCAGCGTAGATTTACCCACATTCGGTCGGCCGACAATCGTGACTTGTCCGGCGCGATACGTCTCCGCTGGCGATTTAGTCATTTTCTAGCGGCAACCAAATCCATGGCCGCGTGTGCCGCCGCCTGTTCCGCCGCACGCCGACTGAGACCCTCCCCTTCCGCCAAAATGTCCAGTTCGGCGATGCGGCAGGATACCCGGAACAACTGCATGTGCGCTTCACCGCGCACTTGCGAAATTTCGTAATGGGGGAGTCCGAATCGCCGGGCCTGCAGCAGCTCCTGCAATTGCGTTTTTGAATCCTTGGTGATACGAGCCAGATTCTCGTTTTCCAGCAAGGGCCGATACACACGTATCAGCGCCGCCTCGGCCGCTTCGAATCCGCCGTCCAGGTAAATCGCGCCGAGGACGGCCTCGAATGCATCCGCGAGAATGGAGGGCCGGCGAAAACCGCCGCTTTTCAATTCCCCTTCCCCCAACTTCAGATGGCTGCCGAGGTTCATCGACACGGCCAGCCCGGCCAGCGCCTGCTGGTTCACCAGGTTGGCCCGGAGACGGGAAAGGTCTCCCTCCGGAAGGGAGGCGAATTGTTCGTAAAGCAGCCGCGCAATGACGAAATTCAGCAGGCTGTCCCCCAGAAATTCGAGTCGCTCGTTGTGCTGGGAACCAACGCTGCGATGGGTCAACGCCTGCGCGAGCAAAGCCTGATTTTTGAAGCGGTATCCGATCGCCCGTTCGAATTCCTCACCAGACATGCTTCGGATTGGCCGGTCCTCTGACCCTAGTTGCCGCTGGAGGGATTGAAATCAATGCAGGCACTCACGTTTCCGAATAATGAAATCCGGGTCGAGTAACGCGCCGATATCACCAGCGACTCTCCGTCGCGCTCGATGTCCAGATCCTGGCCTGTCACAGACTTGATTTCGTCAATCTGTGCGCGTTTGTCGAACATGACCTGGATGTCGCGGGGCGCCGCGCCACGAGCCTCCGGTGAACGTGCAATATCGCGCAGGTGATTGACGATGCCGGCGTACTCGATATAAGCGGGAATCAACTTGATGCCGATGATGGCGGCAAAAACAATCATGCCTGCGATAAATACCATGCCGACAAAAGTAACGCCTTTCTGATTTTTCATCCGTTCTCCCGTCAATGGATCCGGTCGCCAACGCGCTTCAGATCGCTGAAGTTCCACCAAACCAGAAACGCCTTGCCGACAATGTGTTGTTCGGGCACAAAACCCCAATACCGGCTGTCCGAACTCGAGTCGCGGTTGTCTCCCATCATGAAATAATGTTCCGGGGGCACAACACAGGTGAAGCCCTGGTCATTGTAATCGCAGTTCTGCCTGTGGGGGAATTGCTTCACACCGGCCAACTGGAGCGGCGGGGAATCCGGATTGACCATGATCGAGTGTGGGCGGCCATCGAGTGTTTCTGTCAGGCGAATGGCGCTGGCAAACGACGCGCCGCCATCCGGATTTTGGGTGGCGCTGTCGATTTCGGTGGGGACCGGCAGATTGTTGACATACAGTCGTTTATTGTCCCGATATTCGATGCGGTCACCCGGCAAGCCCACCACCCGCTTGATGTAATCGAGCGTTGGATTTTCGGGATATCGAAACACCATCACTTCGCCGCGGCTCGGCAAATGGATGTCGATGACTTTTTTGTTGATGACCGGCAATCGGATACCGTATGTGAATTTGTTCACCAGGATGAAGTCGCCGACCAGCAACGTCGGGATCATCGATCCGGACGGAATCTTGAACGGCTCGACCAGAAACGATCGCAGGACAAAAACAATCAGGATAATCGGGAAAAAACTCTTGGGGTACTCGACCCACCAGGGCTCCTTGGCGCCTGCTGTCCTTCGTTTGCGTAACCAGAACTGGTCCATGAGCCACACCAAGCCGGTGAGCACGAGCAGCGTCAACATCAGCAATGCAAAATTCATCTTGATCCCGTCCCGTGCGGGCAAAGCGCCGCGGTTGTCATTTGTTTTCCACCTGCAGGATGGCAAGAAAAGCCTCCTGGGGAATTTCCACCGTGCCCACCTGCTTCATGCGTTTCTTGCCGGCTTTTTGTTTTTCGAGCAATTTGCGCTTGCGTGAGATGTCACCACCGTAACACTTTGCCAGGACGTTTTTGCGCAAAGCCTTGACAGTTTCCCTCGCGATGATATGTGCTCCGATGGCAGCCTGAATGGCGATGTCGAACATCTGCCGGGGAATGAGTTCGCGCATGCGCGAGGCCAGCTCGCGTCCGCGATACTGGCTGTTCGCCCTGTGCACGATGAGCGACAAGGCGTCGACCTTTTCGCTGTTGATCAGCACATCGAGTTTGACCAGGTCCCCTGCCCTAAACTCCTTGAAGTCGTAATCGAGGGAAGCATATCCCCGGCTGACGGATTTGAGTTTGTCGAAGAAATCCATCACCACTTCATTTAGCGGCAGCTCGTAGGTCAACATGACCTGGCGCCCCATGTATTGCATGTTGCGTTGTGCGCCCCGCTTGTTGTTGCACAGGGTCATGACGGGACCGACATAATCCTGGGGAACAAGAATGGTCGCGGTGATGATGGGCTCCCGGATTTCCTCGATTTTCGAAACTTCCGGCAGGCGCGAAGGGTTTTCGATTTCCACCACGGTTCCATCGCGCAGGCGCACCTCATAGATCACCGTCGGCGCCGTGGTGATCAGATTCATGTTGTACTCCCGCTCCAGGCGCTCCTGCACGATGTCCAGATGCAGAAGTCCCAGAAATCCACAACGAAACCCAAATCCGAGGGCCTGGCTGGTTTCGGGCTCGTAACGCAACGATGAGTCATTCAGGTGCAATTTTTCCAGCGCATCGCGCAGGGAGTCGTACTGGTTGGATTCCACCGGATACAAGCCGGCAAATACCTGCGGCTTGATTTCCTTGAACCCGGGCAGCGCCTGGTCGGCAGGGCGCATTGCAGATGTAATGGTGTCACCCACCTGCGCCCCCTTGAGTTCTTTGATCCCGGCAATCACGAATCCCACCTCTCCGGCCCGCAGTTCCTCGCGAAGCAGGGATTTCGGCGTGAACACGCCGACCTGCTCGCAAAGATAGTGCGCCTTGGTGGACATGAGCAAGATCTTGTCCTTTGGTTTGAGCACGCCATCGACCATCCGGACCAGCATCACCACCCCGACATAATTGTCGAACCAGGAGTCGATGATGAGTGCCTTGAGCGGAGCATCTTCCTTTCCTTGCGGTGGCGGGATGCGCGCGATGACGGCCTCCAGCACGTCTTCCACGCCCAGCCCGGTTTTGGCGCTGCAGTGCACCGCCTCCTTTGCAGGAATGCCGATGATGTCCTCAATCTCGGAGATCACACGGTCGGGCTCTGCGGACGGCAGGTCGATCTTGTTGAGGACCGGCACCACTTCCACCCCTTGCTCGATGGCCGTATAACAATTGGCGACGGTCTGAGCTTCCACACCCTGGGAGGCATCCACCACCAGCAGGGCACCTTCACAGGCGGCCAGCGAGCGGCTGACCTCGTAGGAGAAGTCCACATGCCCAGGTGTGTCGATCAGGTTCAGTTGGTAACGGGTGCCGTCCCGCGCCTGGTACTGGAGCGCCGCTGTCTGGGCCTTGATGGTGATGCCTCGTTCGCGTTCCAGATCCATGGAATCGAGCACCTGTTCGCCCATTTCGCGGTCGGAGAGCCCGCCACATCGCTGGATAATCCGGTCCGCCAGCGTGGATTTGCCGTGGTCGATATGCGCAATGATCGAGAAGTTCCGGATTTGCTGCATCAGAAAAAAGGGCACTTTGCGTGCCCTTTGGGGAGTATTTCAAGGCGGCGAATTGTAACGGATTTTGCTGTCCGGCAGTGCGCCGCAGCACTGCCGGTAGATCAGTCCCGGGCAGTCCTTACGGAGGGATATTCAATTCCCGTCCAGACGCAGCGGCACATACAATGAACTTTCGCCACGGCGGATCAACAACGCGACGCTGCGCGCCTTATCGAAATGATTTATCAGTTGATTCAACTGCTCGATCGATTTGACATCCTGATTGTTGAGCGCGAGGACGATGTCGCCCCGGCGGATGCCAGCCTTGGCTGCCTGTCCCTGGACCTCTTCGACCAGCAGGCCGCCGGCGGCATTGATTTCCCGCCTTTGATCCGCGCTGAGTTCGCTCAGGGCCAGACCCAGGCGGGCGACCATGTTGGCGGGTTTCCCCTCTTTCTTCTGGCCGCGCTGCGCCTGTTTTTCTTCCGGCATTTCACCCACCGTGACCGTGACGTCCTTGGAGCTGCCCTTTCGCCAGATCTGGGCCGTGACCCGGGAGCCAGGTTTCGTCTGGGCCACGATTCTGGGCAGGTCTGCAGAATTGTTCACCGTCTTGCCATCGAACTTGAGAATGACGTCTGAGGCTTCCAGGCCAGCCTTGTCGGCCGGCCCCCCTTTTTCCACCGAATTGACCAGCGCCCCCGCCGGTTTCGGCAGCCCGAAGGACTCGGCCAGTTCGCGGGTGACTTCCTGAATCACCACTCCTATGCGGCCACGGCTGATTCGCCCGGATTGCCGGAACTGATTTGCAATGTCCATGGCAACATCAATCGGGATGGCGAAGGACAGTCCCATGAAGCCGCCGGTGCGGCTGTATATCTGCGAATTGATGCCGACCACTTCGCCCCGCAGATTGAACAGCGGACCACCGGAATTGCCGGGATTGATCGCCACATCGGTCTGGATGAAGGGCACGTAATTCTCCTGCGGAAGCGAACGCCCCTTGGCGCTGACGATACCCGCGGTCACCGAACTTTCGAAACCGAACGGCGAGCCGATTGCCAGCACCCATTCGCCCACTTTGAGTTTGTCGGGATCGCCGATTTTTAACACAGGCAGTCCGGTTGCCTCGATCTTGATGATTGCCACATCGGAACGCTTGTCCGCGCCAATGACCTTCGCTTTGAATTCGCGCTTGTCGCTGAGCTTGACGTTGACGTCATCAGCGGCATCCACCACATGGGCATTGGTCAGAATGTACCCATCCGCGCTGACGATAAAACCGGAGCCCATGGAGTTCGTTTCATGCTCTCGCGGTTGCGGCGGGCCGAACCGACGGAAAAAATCGTAAAAGGGATCGTCTTCCGGAACCTGGGGCCGGGGCGTATTCTGAATGTTGGACGATGTGCTCACATTCACCACCGCCGCGCCATGTTTTTCCACCAGTTCGGTAAAGTCCGGCAAGCCCTGAACCTGGGCAAACGCAAAGACAGGTGCGCACAGGGCGAGCACAGAAAGCAGTAATCTCATCATTGGAAATCGACGCCTATCGAAGTTGGAAAATCGGAAAAGAAACCGTCGGCTGTGGACGAAGCGGCCTCATTGTCCGCGAGGCGCGATCGATTTGGCCATTTGCATAACGGTCGATGCGGGGGTCTCTCCCAAGACCGTGATGATCTGATCATTGAGTGTGCGGGTGTAAACACTGATTGCGCCTTGCTGGTACAGGCCTTCGCTGGCTTGTCTTCGGTTGGAGGCCGGCTCGATGAATATGGACACTGCCGCCAGTCCATCGGAAAAAACCATATGCGTGACCTGGGCGCCGCGCCCTTGTTTCGCGCGTTGCAACTCCATGATCTTGCGAAATCCAGCCGGGAAGTTCTTGACGATCCAGTCTGACTCTGCGTTTCTGACCAGACTCTCACCGAAGCGGTCACGGCGCCACTGCGGATTTTGCGGACGGAAAGAGGGCTGCACCATTTCCCTGGTGATGCCGGCGCCGATGGTCAGTTGAGTAAAGCTGAATTGTTCCACCACGTGATGCCGTTCATTCACCATCCTGGCCTTAAGCAGCAATCCGGACGCCGAATCGGCCCAGAATTTGTGGCCGTAACGCATGGCGTCCTTGGGCTCCAGAATCAGGGCCTCGGCGTCGTATCCAGCGATGCGTTCGGGGTCCCCAAATCGAATCAGATAGTGTTCTGCCAGGCCGGCAAGTTGTTCGGGAAGCAGGGCCGGGAAACTGCGGCGAATGCGTTTGTCGCTGCGCACCATTTTGATTTCGGGGTAATAACAGGACACTTCGTCATTGTTGCGAATCACTTCGCGACGCGGACCGTCCAGAGTTTCCAGCTTTTCGTGCTCGCCCGTCTCATCGACAAAATGCACGATCCGCGAGGTTTCCACCCGGTCTCCATGCTGATAGACCACGGTGCCGGAATAATTCAGCTCACGGGCTGCGTTGGCAATCCTTTGCAGCATCAATTCCGCTTCGAGGCGCGGAATGGGGTCCGCAACTGCCTGGCATACCAGGAGTGCCAGGCCGGCGAGGCTCAACGCACGCAGGAAATGACTCACCGGCCGCCGGCATCTTCGCCGGACACTGTTCTGACGTAGGATGCCACCCCTTGAATCGTCGTCCTGGGCGAGAACTGTTGATGCGCCAACAGATAATCGTGAATCTCATCCTTGGTGGCGCTGACCGTCTCCTGGACCACCATGGTGGATGCCTTTTGTCCGGAGTCCGACGCAATGTTGTCCGAACCGGGTGGCATTGAAGGGCCGCTAAAAAGTGCCACCCAGGCCACCAAGGCGACGCCGGCAGCAGAGGCTGCAACAGGCAGCGAGAATCTCCGAATGACCTGCAAACCCCGTGGTCGATGCGGTGCGAGCACCGTGGGTTCGCCTGCCAGCTTTTTCGCAAACCTGGCGCGGAAGTCCCGGGAAACCTCTAATTCCCCTCGTAAAGCATCGCCTATCAGGTGGTAGGTTTCCCAGTTTTCGCGTCGTCGCGGATCTTCGAGCAGTCGTTTCAAATTGGCGGCTGCGTCCTGCCCGGCCGATTCGCCATCCATGAATTCGGACAATTTCTCCATAACTACCACCTCTTTTCCGTGCTCGTGCCCAGCAGCGGACGAAGCTGCGCGGCAATGGTTTCCCTGGCCCTGAATATTCTCGATCGCACCGTTCCGATCGGGCAATCCATCACCGAAGCAATGTCCTCGTAACTCATGCCTTCGATTTCCCGCAAGGTAATTGCCGTGCGCAATTCTTCTGGCAATGCATCCATTGCCTGGTTCACTGTGGCGGCAATCTGCTTGGTCATCAGTTCGGCCTCCGGAGTGTTCAGTTCCCGGAGTTGGCCGCCGTCGTCGAAATTTTCTGCCTCTTCATTGTCGGCAATCGTCGTTGTCGGCGCGCGCCGGCCCATGGCCACCAGGTAATTCTTCGCCGTGTTGATGCCAATTCGGTACAACCATGTATAAAACGCACTATCACCGCGAAAGGAAGGCAGCGCCCGGTAGGCCTTGATAAACGCCTCCTGCGCGACATCTTCCACTTCTGCCGGATCGCGTATGAAGCGACTCAACAGGCGGCCCAGCTTGCGCTGATACTTGGCAACCAGCAGTTCGAAGGCCTGTTTTTCTCCACGTTGGGCCCGCTCGACCAGCAATTGGTCGACTTCACGGTCTCCCATTTCATTTCCCGAATAATTGTTCGACGGTCCGGCGTCCCCAAAAAGGCGCCTCAGTATACCTGCCGAATCCGCTACGGGAAATCGCTCCGGTCTGCGTTATTCCAAAGACCCTCCCGGCCCTGAATTGGTTCAATACACTTGGCAAATAGATTCGCCCGGTCAGTTCTGCCCGGGTACCGGCGGCTTGGGCAGTGCTCTGGGACTGCGCAACCATACCCGCAGCCGGCGCAGATCGTCCGGGCTCGCGCTGTCCGGGAAAAGCACCACCGACCGGCTTCCGACAGGGGTTTTTACCCTGAGGACATTCAGGATTGGAGTGGAGAAACTGGAAGGCAAAACGGTTCCCGGTAACGTTTCGCCGCCGCGCAAACGCAGAAGGCAGCGTCCGCTCTCCTCGAAGCGCAGGCCCAGGATCGAGCCTGCTGCACAGAGCCGGACATCCCGCTGCAAGTGAAACGCCAGGCTCCCGCCCAGGATTGCGACAACCAGGATTCCGAGCCACAAAGGTTGGAGATAAGCCAGTGCAAGGCCCGCTGACACCGCATGGACCGCGATCAAGGCCCCTGCAAGAATTCGTGATCCAACGATCTCAACCGTCAACGACGCGAGGATTCCCATGGTCATCGTCCTATAATTGGCGGCCTATCGGCAATACCAAGACAAACTCCGTGGACAAGAAGAATATTGCCCCGCAAATGACGGTTACGACCCCCGCTTCCAACACCATCCAGCGCGATTTGCCTGCGGCGCGTGAGGCAGCCGTTGCCTGCCCCCTTGTCGACTATGAATTTTTGCGGATTCAAGGCGAGGAGGCACAGTCTTTCTTGCAGGGTCAATTGACCAATGACGTTCTCCAATGCACACCCCGGCGGGCACAATTCGGCGGATATTGTTCGCCCCAAGGGCGGTTGCTGGCCAATTTTCTGCTGATTTGTGCGCCCGAAGGTTACCTGATTCATCTTCCTTCGGCGATGGCCAGCTCGCTTGCGGACCGGCTCCGAAAATTCGTCTTGCGCGCCCGCGTGAAGATTGACGGCGCCAGCGACTTCCGAGCGTTGGGCCTGGCAGGTCCGGCCGCAGGGGGGCACATGGACAAATTGTTTGGCGCTGCACCCAGTCGCATTTTGGAAGTCGTCTGGCACGATCAGATTCTGGGCGTTCGCCTCCCCGATGACCTTTTTTTGGTGGCTGGCCCGGCTGACACCGTCGCCCGGCATCGGGAGCGGGCCGCGAGCGAAACGGTGCAGGCCGACACGCAACATTGGGACTGGCTGCAAATTCATGCCGGCATTCCCTGGGTACTGCCACCGACCCGGGACCAATTTATTCCGCAGATGGTCGGGTTGGACGCGATCGGTGGCGTGGGTTTCCAGAAAGGCTGTTACCCTGGCCAGGAAATCGTCGCCCGCAGCCAATATCTCGGCCATGTGAAGCGGCGGCTTTGGGCCGGCAGCGCCGAGGCCTCTGCGGCTGCGGGCGATGCGCTATTCGCGGGCAATCTATCCTGCGGCATGGTGCTGAATGTGGCACCGGCTCCGCAGGCGGGCTGGGATCTGCTCGCCGTCGTGCAGGAATCCCTGGCCGGTCAAGTTCTGCACCTGAAATCGGGAGATGGTGCTCGTGTGCATCCGCGCCCTCTTCCCCCCGCATGGACTGTGGGACCCCGCTAGCGCAGCATGTCGTTTTCCTATTACATCTATTATCGGGTGAGTGATCCGCGGCTGGCGAATCCCGTGCTGACGCGTTTGTTCGAGCTGATGGGCACTCGGGCCGGCGTTCGCGGGCGTTTGCTGGTCCGCCGGGACGAACCCGACCTGTGGATGGAAATCTACGAGGACGTCGAGCAACCGGCGCAATTCGAACAAACCCTTGCGCAATGTGTTGACGAATTGCAATTCACCGGACTTCTGCCGCCCGAAGGCACACGGAATCTGGAATGTTTTCGCGAGCCATGTGCCTGATCCTGTTTTCCCATCAAGAGCACCCTGGATACGATCTGGTTCTGGCGGCCAATCGCGACGAATTTTTCCAGCGACCGACCGATCCCGCCGGATTCTGGGCCGATGCCCCGGAGATACTCGGGGGGCGGGACCGGCAGGCCGGCGGCACCTGGATGGGGGTCCACCGTGACGGGCGCTGGGCGGCGGTTACCAATTTTCGAGATGGTAATCGCCTGCGAACCGGTGAGCGCTCGCGAGGAGAACTCGTCACCCATTATTTGCGCGGCGGCGATCGCGCGAAATCCTGCGCACGGAATCTCCTGCCTTTGCGACACCAATTTGGCGGATTCAATCTGCTGCTGGGGGATCGCGATGGTGTGGTTTTTTTATCCAGCGAACTGCCAGCCAGTCAAATCCTGGAGCCCGGATTGTATGGGCTGAGCAATCATCTCCTGGATTCCCCCTGGCCCAAGGTCGAAAGGGGAAAACGCGGCCTGCGCGAGATTCTCAGTGCGTCCCAGGCACCCGCCGGCGAAGCATTGTTCGACTTGCTTGCCGAGCGCCGGATTGCCGAGGACCAACTGCTGCCGCAGACTGGCATCAGCCAGGATTGGGAAAGAACCTTGTCCGCGGCGTTCATCTCCGCTCCCGGATATGGGACCCGCGTGTCATCTTTGCTGCTGATCGACCGGAACGGTGCCGTGCATTTTCGTGAACGGTCGTTTTCCGAACAAGGCAACAGAGTCGGCGACCGGCACTTCGATTTTGTGGTGTCCCGCCCGGATCCCGCCCTTACAGGTTCATGACCATCCGGCGATGCGGAATGCCCGCCTCGTCAAATTTTTCTCCTTCGGTGGCAAAGCCGTGACGCTGGTAAAACCCGATCGCGTGTTCCTGGGCATGTAATTCCAGCCGAGAGAGTTTCCGTTGGCGCGCCAGATCAATCAGGGTCGTGAGCATGGCGCTGCCCACGCCGAGACCACGCCAGGGTGCAAGCACTGCCATTCTGCCGATATGTCCATCCGGCAGCAGGCGGCCGGTGCCGATGGCGACTTCAGCTGCCATCGCCAGCACATGTGCGCAAGTCGAATCCAAGTCATCCCATTCCAACTCGATCGGGACTTTTTGTTCCCGCACAAACACTTCTTCTCGAATGGCACGCAGTAGTTCTAGATCCAGCGTCCAATCGGCAATTCGCACCGCAAAAGGTTTTTCCAAAATGGTCGGAATTTCTTCGGACACACGATCCTGCAATTTCAGACTGTGGCACCGCCACCGACCTCGATGGCTGCGCCATTGATGTAACTCGCCTCATCCGAGGCGAGAAACGCGTAAACGTTGGCGATTTCCTCCGGCTTGGCAAGGCGTCCCAGAGGGACCCTGTCAACGATGGCCTGCAATACTTTTTGCGGCATCGACGAAAGAATCGGGGTTTCGACGAATCCGGGACATACCGCATTGACGCGAATGCCCTTGCGTCCGAGTTCCCTCGCCCAGGTCTTGGCCATGCCAATCACGCCGAACTTGCTGGCCGCGTAATTGGTCTGGCCGAAATTGCCATACAAGCCCACCACCGACGAGGCGTTGAGAATGGCACCCGATCCTTGCCGAAGCATGACTTCGGACACGATTCGGGTGCACAAATAGGTACCCTTGAGATTTACGTCGATCACCCGATCGAACTGCTCGTCGGTCATGTTGCGAAGTTGCGCGTCGCCAACGATTCCCGCGTTGTTGACCAGCACATCGATGCGCGTGTGAGCGGACAGCACACCGGACACCATGCGTTCGATGGAGGGCCGCTGTGTCACGTCGAGAACGTAACCGTCGGCGGTTCCGCCCCGATGACGAAGGTCCTGCACGACTTCATCAACCGCCATGCGCTCAAGATCGCAGACCATGACCGCGGCCCCCTCCTGGACGAATTTCTCCGCGGTGGCCTTTCCGATACCCCGGGCCGCGCCGGTGATGACTGCAATTTTTCCCTTCAAGCGCATTTCAGTGCCTCCCGTTCAACCCGAACGCGGGTGTTAATCGCGACTCTCAACAATTTCCACCGGTGTGCCCGGGATGACCTTGTCGAACAATTCCAGAAGATCCCGGTTATGCATTCGCACACAACCGATCGAGCCCGGTTGCCCCATCACCGCGCTGTCCGGGCAGCCGTGGATGTAGATGTAACGCCGCATGGTGTCCACCTCTCTCAGGCGGTTAAAGCCCGGTTCACAGCCCGACAGCCAGAGCAGGCGTGTCAGCATCCAGTCCCGGCCGGGATACTGTTCCGCAAGCGCCGGGCTGAAGATCTCGCCTGTGGGACGCCGTTTGACGAACACGGCGTTCACCGGTGCGCCCGCGCCAATTTTTGCCCGGATGATGTGCCGCCCGCGGGGAGTGCAGAAACTGCCGTATTTTTCGCCGGCGCCGTTTTTGGCCGTCGAAACCAGGTATCGCTTGAGCAGCCCGCCGTTTTCGCACAACGCCAGGGACTGATCGGCGATGCTGATGTGGATCGATTTCATGGGATGTTGCGGCGACTGCGAAAAAAATCCGTCAGCAGGGTTCCGCATTCCCCGGCCATCAATCCGCCTTCCACCACCGCATGGTGGTTCAGACTCGCCTCCGCGAACAGGTTCACCACGCTGCCGCAGGCGCCGGTCTTCGGATCGGCAGCGCCGTAAACGAGGCGTGAGATGCGGGCATGCATGATGGCGCCCGCGCACATGACACAGGGCTCCAGTGTGACGTAGAGCGAACAATCGTTCAGGCGGTAATTGCCGAGCGCTTCTGCGGCGGCCCGCATGGCCTGGATTTCCGCATGCGCGGTCGGGTCATGGCGGCCGATCGGGGCGTTGTATCCCCTGCCGATGATTCTGTCGGCCTTGACCACTACGGCGCCCACCGGAACTTCGCCGGCGCCAGCAGCCTCACGCGCCAGCCCAAGGGCTGTGCGCATCCATTCGACATCCAGGGCCTCACCGGCCGCCATCGGCTCATTCATGAGCCCGACGATACTATAAACGCCGACGTTATCTCCATACGGCCGCCTGCTGGCGCAGGGCCTCCACGATGTCGGGTCCACCGCGAATGCGCAGATGGGTACCCTCGTTGTCCGAACGTTCCCCGATGACCTCGCAATCCGAGAAAATCGCCCCGCGCAGTTGCTGGGCCGACCAGGGGAGGAAGATCTCCGCCTCGACCAGATCCTTCTGGAAAAACGCCACGACTGCCGCATGCAGATTCGCCACATCGCTCTGGCGTTTCGCACTCAACACAATGCAATTCGGATAGGCTCCGTGCAATGCAGTTTCCTTAACCGCTTGTGCGGCTTCGTCGCCGACGCAGTCGATTTTGTTGAAAATCCGTACACGAGGCACCTCCTGCGCGCCAATTTCCTTGAGGACTTCGTCGGTCACCGCAATCTGCCGTTCAAAACCAGGATCACTTGCATCGATCACGTGCAAGAGCAGTGAGGCTTCGACCGCCTCTTCCAGTGTCGACTTGAACGACGCGACCAGGTCGTGCGGGAGGTTCTTGATGAATCCGACCGTGTCGCTGACAAGCGCGCGCGGCACGCTCTCAGGGTGCAATGCACGTACCGTGGTATCCAACGTCGCGAACAACTTGTTGGCAACCAGGACTTCACTCCCGGTCAGGGCGCGCATCAAGGTCGACTTGCCGGCATTTGTATAGCCGACCAGCACCACGCGGGCGAGTCCCTGGCGTTCCTGTCGGCGCGCGCGCTGAGTCTTGCGCTCGGCATCCATTGCGTCGATTTCCTTCTGCAGCTCGGCAATGCGGTCGCGGATCTTCTGGCGGTCCAACGCGCTGTGCGCCTCCCCTGCCCCGCGCCCCCCGGTGCCGCTGCGCTGGCGCCCTTTCGGCCCCGCCAGCTTCGCCTGTTCACGTAACCGCGGCGCCAGGTAGCCGAGGCGCGCAATCTCCACCTGCGCACGAGCGGCCCGCGAGCGTGCATGGCGGTGAAAGATTTCAAGAATGACCATGGTGCGGTCCATGACCTCGCAGCCGACCTCGATTTCGAGGTTACGCGCCTGCGAAGGGGAGATTTCGTGGTCCACGAGCACTATGTCGGCGCGACGGGTTTCCGGATCGGCCTCGGATTTCGCCGCCTCCTTGGCGCGAGCGGCTCCACTCTTTGCCGTACGCTGCGCATTGCCGGATGCCGCAGATTCTTCCGTCCCCTCTTCCGGTTCGGGTTCGTTTTCCACGAATCGCCGCATTTCCTGTCGCTTGCCGATACCCACGTAGGCGGTCGTGTCGAAATGATCGCGCTTCTGCGTGAACGTTCCCACAAGTTCGAAGCCCAGCGTCGTCGCCAGCTCGCGCAGTTCGTTCACCGAGGATTGGAACTCGATATCGCTCACCCCTGTCAGTTGCACCGCGGCGACCACGGCCCGCAGCGGTTTCTCCTGACCATCCGTTTGCGTTGAGCGATTGTTTTCTTCAAGGTGCGACCGGTATTTCGCCGGCGCGACCGGCCGCCTCACTCCCATTCGATCACCTTGAACGAAGCCAGTTTGGACTTCACTGCATTCTTGCCGACGCCGTAGCAGGCTGTCGTGTCGGAATGGTCCCGCTTCTGCTGGAAGGCGTCGGCAATCTTGATGTTCAATGTTTCGGTGGGATTAAGGAACTCGTGTGCTAACGCTCCGAGTGCAACGCCGCTCACGCCGCCTAATTGTACGGCAGCCGCAGCTGCGGCCACGGGCTTCTTTCCGACCTCTTTTGGCATTCGAAGATTATTTCTTTGAAGTGAACCGGCGCGAATACTACCTGCCCGGATGAGCCGTTCGTCGTGACTTTGGTGTCCACATTCCGGATTTCCGGCTCAAGAGTACGGAGTTTCCAGGTCGCCCACACTCGGGCGTCTGGTTGAATGGATCTTATCGGAAGTGTCAGGAATAGGTAGTGAAGCCCGGGGATGACAGCGCGATGGGCGAACGTTTGCCGGATCGCACCACCCCGACGACTACCCCGATGACAGGCAATCGACGGCCGGGGCAAGGCGCGGGCGAGCGCTGCACCCGGTTTAAATCGCCTCCAGAAACCTCAGTAACGACACCCTGTCCTGCTTCGGCAGCTTGCGGAACGCTTCCTTCGCTGCCCCGCCGCTGCGCATCTGCCGTGCGCAGGGCGCCTGAATTCGATTTTCTTGCGACCGCCTGCGTCCAAATCGTTCTCCGGACGGTAGATCACCTGGCACGGCTCGAACTCGAGGTTCGTTCCGGGCAAGGCAGATCCCGCAGTCCCAACAAGGAGAATGAGCATGAATTCACATTCAAGCAGCATCGCCGGCGCCCTGGTAGTACTTTCGGGCCTGCTGGCTGCACCTGTAGCGCTGGCCGATGACGACCAGCCGAGGCGTTACGAAGTGAGCATCACCAACCTGACGCGCGGCCAGCAGTTCACGCCTATCCTCGTCGCGAGCCACAAGAACAGCGTTCAGTTGTTCAAGCTGGGTGCACCCGCGAGCCCTGGCCTCGCCACCCTGGCCGAAGAAGGCAATACCGCCCCGCTGACCGCCGAGCTTGTGGCGTTGCCAGGTACTGGCCAGGTCGTGACCGGTTTCAGCCCCTCGGGGCCCCTCACCAACCCCGGCGCGACAACCAAAGTGATCGTGGAGGGGCGCCGTGGCTTTGCGCGCTTGAGCGTTGCTGCGATGCTGATCCCGACCAACGACGCGTTCTTCGCAATCAACGGCATCGAACTGCCGCACGGCGACGATACGCTGACCGTCACGGCACCCGCCTACGATGCGGGCAGCGAGAAGAACGACGAACTGTGCGTGTCGATACCCGGGCCGCTCTTTGCCGAGTGCAACGGCTCGGGTGGCGGCGCCAAGGCGGGAGGTGGCGAAGGTTATGTGCACATACACGCAGGCATCCATGGCATCGGCAACCTGCCCGCTGCCGTTCGCGACTGGCGCAACCCGGTGGCGCTGATCACCGTTCGCCGCGTGCGATGATGTAATGAGGTGCAGACCACCCCAGCATGACGGTGTGGCTGCACCTTGCCGCCGATTTGCGGCGTTCGCAAGCCATGCCATCGAAACTCACCAGTTGCGTCACGCCTTCTTGAACTGATGATCAACGCACCCGGCCCCACCGGCCCCTCCCTGGACGAACTCATCGTCGCCACTGCAAGCGGCGATGAAGCGGCGTTTCAACGCCTGTATCGCCTGACCGCGGATACGCTGTTCGGCGTGGCACTGCGCATCCTGAGGCGTTCAGACTGGGCTGAAGAGGTGGTGCAGGAGAGTTTCATATCGGTCTGGCGCCACGCGAACCGATTCGACCGCAACAAAGGCGCGCCGATGACGTGGCTGATTCGAATCGTGCGAAATCAGGCGCTCGACTGGATTCAACCTTCACACCCGGATGGCCATGAACGGCTGCATGGCGTCAGTATCGATGCGTTCGATGATGCAGGCATCGAAATTCTTGGCGCAGCGGGTGTCCACGATCCGCTCGGCGGGTTCGAGTTCACGCAGAGCGCCGCGCGCATCGGGAATTGCCTGAAAGCGCTCGACGCGCACCAGCGGCAGAGCATCGCACTGGTGTTCTTTCATGGCCTGAGCCATGGCGAACTGGCCAAGCATCTGCAGCAGCCGCTCGGCACGGTCAAGGCCTGGGTCAGGCGCGGGCTGAAAAGCCTGCGCGGCTGCCTGGCAACCCAGCGCTGACGGATACCGGCCATGCGCTACAACAACGAAGAGTTGCAGGACCTGCTCGCCGGCGAATACGTGCTGGGCAATCTGCGCGGCGCGGCGCGGCGACGTCTCGTCACCTTGATGCAACGGCTTCCCGGCCTGCGCGACCGGGTCGAACAGTGGGAGGAAAGAATGTATCCCCTCGTCGGGCGGGCACCGAAGGTCAAGGCACCCGATCGCATGTGGCACAAGATCCACGCGCGCATTTCGCCACACGCTGAAACGAAGCGCACGCGCAGGGTCTGGTGGGCCGGCTTCGCCAGCGCAGGCGCTCTTGCCGCGGTTTCTGCCCTGCTGATCTTCAGCCTGGCGCCTTCGCGCGAGCCACCGTCGACGACGGTGGCGGTGCTGCACGATGCGCGTGCGCAACCGGCCATCCTCGCCTCGTGGACCTCGCGGCAGGCGGCCGAGCGCAAGATCGCGCTGCGCATCCTGGCGCATCCGGACATGCCGCCCGACACGTCGTGGGAGGCCTGGCTGATCCCCGATGACGGCACGCCGCCGGTTTCGCTTGGCCTGGTCACGACCGAGATCGAACAGGTATTGTCGATTCCGCAGGCAGCGGCGCGGGCACTGCCGCGCGGTGGCACCCTGGGCGTCAGCGTCGAACCCAAGGGGGGTTCGAAAGACGGTCGGCCGAGTGGCGCGTTTGTGTTTCAAGGTCCAGCACTGCGCATCGGCGGCTGACGGCCTCATTCGAGGCGCACCGGTTTGGCCCAAGGCGTGCGGCCATGTGCGACGCTAAGGTCGAGGGGTCAGGTTGAGCTGTCCCGAGTTTTTCGGACACGCTAATCAAGCACCACGATCATAGTCCTGCTCGCACTGAGTCGGTGTGCGATAGCCCAACGACTAGTGCAGCCTCCTGCGTTCGGTCGCTCCGTCGCCCCGTGGGGGCCGATTTCGACGCACACTAACCGTCACACGGCAAGCGCTGGCCACGCGGGATCGTCAGCCCCGTTGCAGACTCTGTCGGCTTGAGGATCAGGCGGCTTCGAAAAGATCGAGCCGGCGCGCCGTGAAGCGCGGGGGTGCGCGGGCCGTCAAGCGAGTCAAGCCAAGAACGTGCCCCCTACTCCCATTCGATGGTAGCCGGAGGCTTGGAGGAGATGTCGTAGACGACGCGATTGATTCCGCGTACTTCGTTGATGATGCGCGACGAGACTTTTGCGAGCAGTTCGTGCGGAAGCGGAGCCCAATCCGCAGTCATGAAGTCGGTCGTCTGCACGGCGCGCAGCGCGACGACATATTCGTAGGTGCGCCCATCCCCCATCACGCCGACCGACTTTACAGGCAGGAAAACCGCAAACGCCTGCGACGTCTTGTCGTACCAGGACAGCCCTGTCTCATCCGTAGTCTTATGCAGTTCATCGATGAAGATCGCATCCGCCCGCCGCAGCAGGTCCGCATACTCACGCTTCACCTCCCCGAGAATCCGCACCGCCAACCCCGGCCCGGGGAACGGATGCCTGAACACCATCTCACGAGGCAAACCGAGCGCCAAACCGAGCTCCCGCACTTCATCCTTGAACAGCTCCCGCAGCGGCTCGAGCAGCTTCAGGTGCAGCGATTCCGGCAGGCCGCCGACGTTGTGGTGAGACTTTATGGTCTTCGCCTTCTTGGTCTTCGCGCCGGCCGACTCGATGACATCCGGATAGATGGTCCCCTGCGCGAGCCATTTCGCGTTCTTGATCTTCGCCGCCTCGCGCTGGAAGACTTCGACGAATTCCTTGCCG
>JBJXFN010000254.1:0-36172 GCA_046155535.1 Burkholderiales bacterium | reverse complement strand
GCGGACAAGTCATGGTGAACGGCACGCCGGCCAACATGAAGACCCGGATCGGCACCACCGACACGGTCGAAACTGGAAAGAAGTCTGAAATCGTCTTCGCCAACGGTTCCAGCGCCTTCATTCTGCGAGAATCGAGCAAGATGCAGCTAGGCACTCAGCAGGAAAACAACGCCGCGGTGAATTTGTTGCGACTGTTGACCGGCAAGGTGCTGGCCGTGTTCGGTTCGGGTAACCCGCAAAGGTTTACGACCACCACCGCGACCATCGGCATTCGCGGCACCGGCGTGTATGCGGAAACGGACCCGGACCAGACTTACTTCTGCACCTGTTACGGGGTCACCGACATCAGTGCCAATGCCGACCCCAACGCCAAAAAGACGGTGGCTTCCAAACACCACGATCAGCCGCTGTACATTCTGGCCAAGGCGCCCGCAGGCAAGAACATCCGGCCCGCGCCCTTCATCAACCACACAGACCAGGAACTGATGCTGATCGAGACCATCGTCGGCCGCACGCCGCCGTTTGTGTTTCCGTCAGAAGACTACGGCGGGCCGCGCAAGGATTACTGACCGCAACGCTGGGGTATAAGAAAGGCCGGCCAAATTGCAGCCGGCCTTTGTCATTCAATCAAACCTGTTAGTTGTCCGGCGCACCGCTATTTATCCAGGTAAGAAATATGTCGTAGTTGCTGGTATCGCCGGCTTCGAATCCCGGCTGAGATCCACCCATTCCACCACACCCAGACGATGGGCAACTCAATAATCGTCCATTCCCAATAACGCCTTCCGAGATTATTCTTGCATGTAGCCCGGGTTGATTCCAATTGGGTTGCGTCGCCGTCCCTGGTGCGACGTGACACCCGGTGCACCCCGCGCCCGTGAAGACTCCTACGACGTTTGCAGCAAAAGTATAAAGCGCGCCGACCGATACTACCCGAGTTCTTTGTGATGACGGATTCAAACCATTGGTCACCGTGAGCGTAACGGAACAGTCACCGACACCCGTGGTACTTAGTGAGGCATTTTGCCCGGGAGACGTAATCGAACAAGATGGAGCCGGTGTTCCGTTGGCGTTGGAGGGCGTAGTACTCCATGAGTATGTCAACGGAGACAATCCTGACGTTACGCTCCCCGACAACGTGTTGCTGCTCATTACGACAGATTGCGGACCACCAGGCGTACCACTGACGGTCCAGCGGATTTTCGGCGATCCGAAAGTGAAGTCTGCGCCAACCGGATTCGATCCGGATGCCGATTGGATGGTCAGGCCTTTCGTGACAATTGCCTGATTAGTCACGTTCCGCGCTGTAAAGGTCACCGTAAACGTTTGGTTGATCTGGGAGGTAGACGCTTGAAATGTAGTGCTGGTACAACTGTTTGGAGTGCCGAGCGTCGGGCCAGCTGGGCTAACCTGCCAGGTGCATGATGTTGGATTGCCGGTCGTTGTCGCATTCAGAGTAACGCTATCCGTCGACGGAATGCCTGAAAAAGTAAAGCTTACATTGGCGGTCGTACCCGACGCACCGCTGTGAGGTGTAAAGTTCGCCGTGACGCCAACTTCCTGAACATTGACACTGATGGTTTTTTGATCCGTGTCGGCGCCGTTGGCAACCAAAAGCGTGACATCGTAGGTGCCGGCATCAAACACATTGAGCGTGGCACCCGGCAAACTTGGGTTCGGCTGTGTGACGTTGGCCTGGGTTGCAATCGGCGGCGTACCGTTTGCATGAGCTGGAATATTGCTTGGCAACACTGACCACGAATATGTGGATGCCCCAATGCTCGTGAGACCACTTAAAGGCACTCCAAAAGTGCCGCCGCTGAACGTAACCGGATTGGAAATCGTAGCAACTGCATTGGCGATCACCCCGCCCGGTGGTGTCCCGTTCACAATCCAGTAGAAAACTTTGGAATAGCTGGACAAGCCCAGTGTGGTGTTCAACTGGAATCGATCTCCTCCGAAATGATGCTCGCCAGAGGGTTTGCGCAATAACGGACTAGCCTTGATTTCCGTCAGATTGATACGACCGCGCAATTCCCTGAGGAACCAGTCATCATCCGCGGCCGTCACGCCGACGACCCCGTCGCGATCGATATCGGTGTATGCGATAGGCGCATCTCCTGTTGCGGTGTGGCAATTCGTACATTCCACCGGGACGGGATTTGCGGTGGTGGGATGCTGAACGTTACGTAGTACATCCTTGACGTGCGCAAACTTGATGCTTGATGGATTCGGAAAGGCAGGATCAACCGTGATATCCACCGTGTTGGAATCGGTCTGCGAACCATTTGCAACCGTCAACTGCACGGTATACACGCCCGTCGTATTGGCCAGGAACGATGCACTGGAAGATGACGCGTTAGTGATCACGGCATCGCCCATCGCCGGAGAGGCAGTCACCGCCCAACTGTAGCTGGTCGCAAACAAGCTGTCGGCTGCCGACAGCGGCGCGGCCACCCCGGCGCGAGCCATTCGGCCCGGCCCCGGATCTGCGACCGGACGCCCGGGCTGCCTTGGCCCGCCACTTGCCGTCGTTGCCGTGCCGGGCGAACCGGGAGGCGCAAGAGCCAGGGATCCGTCTATGTGGGTGGCCAGGAGTCCGGGCGCAGCAGAGCGCCAGAAATCTCCGTACACAAGGAAAGCCAGCGGCATGTTGCCGCGGTCGAACACATGGGCTTTGATGCGATCATCGTAACTGTTGAATTTCGCCAGGGACATGAAGTCAATGTCACTCTCGTCACGAGTCCCGCGCAGGATGTGACAGGTCCGGCAATAGGGCGCAACCACCTGGGTGTAAAGATTCTCGGCAGGCGCGCCGACGTTTCCGGCCTGCCAGTTCGTCGGAATATAGGTGTCGGAAAATTGCGGATTCGGCATGCCCGGGCCGCCATACCACTGTTCGATCATCTCCGCTGCGGTCGCTTGCCACTCGTTCCCTGATGCGGACGGCTGGGTGCAGGTACCCCAAGGCCTGGAAGGTACCGCGGGCAATGATGCGCCACCCGGGTAGGTGCACCATACCCATTCATTGAAAGTCTTGAGCACCGCTTCCTGGTCTGCGCGCGTATATCCCGGCGCAGTGGACCACTCAAAGCTGTCCACATTGAAGCCCTGGAGTTTGGCGAGCACGTCGCCGCGCTGGCCCGAAACCGCATTGGCCACCTTGGCAAAAGTGCCTCCTGTGGTCAGCGGGTCACCGCGGCCGCCATGACAATTGACGCAAATATTGGGCATGGCCTTCACGCCGCGACCATCGAGATCAAGCTCGCCCTGGCGGGCGCCGTTCACGGGATTGAAGTTGTAAAACTTTGCGAACGGTCTGGCACAACCAGGGGGCAGCGGATCGCAACTCCACTCGATCGCGTTGGTGCCAACGTGCCACTGGCCGTCCTGCGCCACCGCGGCGTCCACATTGATCGTTGAATAACCGCCGGGGACCGTGCTGATGTGGTAATTCTCGACAAAGAAGGCAATGCTGCCATCGGCATTGCGGCGGCCGGTCATGCGCCGTCCGTAGCCCAAGTCCTCAACGTCGCGGAATACGACGTTGAATTCCTGGCCTGCAGTGCCAAATCCGTTGGCAAGTTTCCACTTATCAAGCGTGTCCTTGGCGTTGGAGGGATCCACGGCCGCGTAATACGCCTGCGCATAGGCGGCAGTGGTCGTTTCGAATCCTCCGCCAGTCTGAACTTGCGGATTCGGAAATATCAGGAAGCGCTCGAGGCCCAATGGGATGGAAACGCCGGCAGCCGCATCGTCACTGGTATTTCCCTGCGTGCAGCCGCCAAGAATGGCAGCGAGCAGTGCCAGAACGGGAATCACTGAATTACGCGTACTGTTCATGACCGATTCTCCCTTGCCGTGGTGCCGTCGCCGGGTTCTTTTTCGCGTCAATTGCAAACTGCGCGGCGCAGTTCCCGAGACACTATGATGAATCCTTTCGCAAATTCGGTGCCATTCTCCAGGACAAGGCAGATATTCCTTATGTTTCCGGCGTCTGGGCCGGCAAATGCCCGCGGAACGTGCGCTTCGCGCACGGTAGTTTGGCAAGGGATTGGCTCCAGGTGACCAATTTGGCTGCCCGACCAACCGATGCCAATCAGTGCGCGAGCTTGTCCATCGAGAAGGCTCAAATCAAATTTGCGCCGTAGCAAAAGCATGAAACCATTCGATCGCTAAAATCGCAGCAGCAGCGAAGCCATGATCTGATTGTCGACGTAGTAAATTTTGTCAGGCGACACGTTGGAAGGCGGCTGCTCGTCCGGCGTCGAGTACACATAGCGGTATGCCAGATCCACGGAAGCGCGCTCCCCGAGGCCGACGTTATAACCCAGCGTAAACAGCGTAGTCAGCGCCTTCAGGCGATAGGAAAACCGGGTGGTGTCCGTGAAGACATCGTCCAGGATCAGGGCATCTGCGATGTCGAAGTATTTCAGTTCCGGGCGGGCCGTGGACACGATATCCCCCTTGCGCAGTTCGAGCCCCAGATAGACTGTCTGCCGGGCTGGCAGCGAATAGTCCAGGTTGCCGCGCAGCGAAATTTCTTCCGTGTCGAAGACCTTGCTGCGTCCATCTCGCAGATTGGAAGCCAGCGCGCCAAACACAAATATCCGGTCTGTCCAGGGTTTCCGAACGGACAACCCGAAGCTCCCCCGGTACCCGTCCCGCAGCGTGGACTTGTACCAGTCCGCGCCCTGCCGTAAAAACACGCCCCAGATCGGCGCCCCGAATTCTCCCGACCCACGAAATTGGAATTCGCCCTGCAGATTGGCGTAGGTGCGGTCAAGGCCTTTGAATTCGTCGAAAATTTCACCACCGGCGTTCGCGTTCAGCACAAGTCGTGTGCGCTCTCCGATCTGCCACGGCAGGCTGGCATTGACGTTGATGCCCGTAAACCAATCTTCGAATTTGTCGACACCCTCGGCGCGGCTGACGTTGTCGTCCCAAGTTCGATCCACCGTGCCGCGGAACCGAAGATCATCCAGTTCCGCCCGCGCCGATGGCACCCATGAACAGGCCAATGCGCCCGTCAATGCCGAAATCAAACTGAAAGTGCGCGCCACTGTTCGCCAGTGGGTCAATCCAAAGCCGGCCGCTCCCTTTTGTCGCATGGTTCCCTCAGACTTGTCCAAATCCCGCTTGCTGTTCTTCTGCTAAACATGCACCGACAAAATAGTCTGACGCTTCACATTTGGCAATGTAGCCCTATCCACCCCGTAGCGGAAGAGCCTCCCGCGCAACGCTGGGCAATTCGACGCGTGTCAGGGTACCCTGGGTGATGCGTCGCAGGCGCCTGAACCGTATCCAGGTATGACAACGCAGTGGGCGGTCATGCTGAATCTGGCATGTCGAGTCAGATTCAAGTCACACTCAGTGACACGTCTCCCAATTTTTCGATCTCTATACGGACCCGGTCGCCGGCCTGCAGCCATTTGGTCTCGACGACACTTCCCAACAGAATGAATTCGCCCGCTTTCAGAGGTTCGAGCCCATGCCGGAGTCGCGAATTCGCCAACCACGCCAATGCCTCCAACGGATGACCCATGACCAGGCCACCGGTGCCCCGGCCCACTTCGATCCCATTGACATAAGTCACCCCCACGAGCGCCGCCAGATCGATCTGCCGCCAGTTTTCCAAGGGCTTGCCCAACACGCAGCCGGAATCGAAGAAATTGTCGGCAATCAAGGTCGGCACGCCCAGCGTCCGGTAATCGCGGTAACGATCGTCGACGATCTCGATCGCAGCCATCACCGACCCCACCGCTTCGGCCACGTTTTCACGGGTAAACCTTCCCTGGCCTGGAACCAGGTCACGATGCAATCGCACCGCAATTTCGCACTCGACGCCAAGTTTGATGAATCCCGACCCTGGCACGCTTCCCGTGCCGCACAAGACTGCCCTGGAGAAGATCACCCCTGCGCAGGGATTGGGGATATTGAGGAAGGCCTGCATGACTGGGGTGGTGCAGCCGATTTTGTGGCCAACCTGCGCACCCATGCCTGCCACCACCAGCAATCCGTTGAGCACGCGCTGCAAGGCATAAGCGTCCGCTTCATTCCCGGGCCGGATGTCCGGGGGCAGATCGGATATCGGGGTCAGGGACAGCCGCTGATCCAACAGTCGGGTGGCGGCTTCGAGCATGGCGAGAGTCTGCATTCTTGCACCGGAAATCCAGTCGAAGACCGGGTCATTGCACCACAAATCTCGCGCAAAAGGTCATCCAAAGCGTGAATTTCCGGCATACCCGCGAACGGGACGCCGGTCTTCGAAGTCCTTCGCTTGACACTGTGGAGCAGGGTTCAACATAATTCGTCCGCTTTACCCCATTCTTGGCTGTGAATCCAGTCCAAACCAAAAATAGCAAGTCACGGAGGAAAATCATGAGATATTCAATTGGCATTGACCGCGGCACCGCGTCCCTGCGTCGATGGATCTGGCCGGCGCTGGTCGGCGTTGCACTCGGACTGTCCGGTTGCGGAAAGAAGGAAGAAGCTAAAGCGCCCGAGGCGCCGAAGGCAAAGGGCGTCGCCATGAGCGCGGCCCAGACCGCGGTGAATGCAGCAAAGCCGCTGTGCGAAGGCGGAAAAACCATCACCATCGTCTGGGAAGCCGGCCTGCAGTCGGCCGACCCGCTGAATTTCTCCGGACCGCTCTGGGAGAAAGAAACCGGCTGCAAGGTGAAGGTGGTCGAAGTGCCGGTCTCCGAAATGTTCACCAAGATCATGCAGGAGTATCGCGCCGGCACCGGCGCCTATGACGCACTCAACGTGATCCCGGCCTGGATGCCCGATCTCGCACAAGCTGGTGCCCTGGAGGTGCTCGACCCGATGGTGGACAAGTACGGTTATCGCGCCGAGTTGCAGACCATCGCCGCGACTTACCGCGACAACCAGATGACCGTGGACGGCAAGATCTACGGCTTCCCGGACGACGGCGACGTGTTCGTGTTCTATTACCGCAAGGACATCTTCGCCCGCCCCGACCTGCAAAAGGCCTTCAAGGCTAAGCATGGCTACGACCTGGCGCCGCCCCAGACCTGGAAGCAGTTCGGCGAGATCGGCAGCTTCCTCACCGGGGCGCTGAAGAAGGAAGGTATCTATGGCGCCGCGATGTTCCGCGAAGCCGGTTACGGCAATTTCATGTTCCAGGAACGCTTCCGCGTCGAAGGCGGCAGGTTCTTCGACGACAACATGAAGGCAACGGTAAACAGTCCGATCGGGGTCAAGGTCCTGACGGAATGGGTCGCCGAGAACAAGTTCATGCCGCCGGGCGTGGAAAAGTTCGGCTTCGTCGACAATCTCGCCGTATTCCTGAAAGGCCAGAGCGCGATGACCCTGTCCTGGCCGCCGTACGGTCGCTTCGCTGCCGGGTATCTTGCGAACGAGAAGGCGCTCGACTGGGTGCCGAAGTCCGAGATCGCCGGAAAGGTCGGCTACGCCATGCCTCCGGGCGGGCATCCGGAGCTGGCCGCCGGCTTCGCGCTTTCGGTGGCCTCCACCAGCAAGAACAAGGAAGCCGCATATCTCTTCATCCAGTGGCTGAACAGCGAAGAGATCAGCGCCCAGCGGGTGAAACTGCCCTACGCGCTGCGCGACCCGTTCCGCGATTCGCACTTCACCGATCCGGGCTACCTGGCGCTCTGGCCCGACGCGAAAGACTACCTCGCGGCGCTCCAGGCCGGAGCCCAGACCGGCCTGCTCGACCTGTCGCTGATTCAAACCGACAAGTACGAAGAGGCGCTTCGCCAAGGCATCAGCAAACTGTGGGCGGGCGAAGACCCGAAGAAAATCCTGGACAAGGTGGCGGCCGACTGGGACGCGGTCACCAAGCAGGTCGGGATGGACAAGCAGAAGGCGGTTTACAGCGCCTGGGCTGCGAAGTCCGGCGCCTATCCCAAATAGTCGTGAAGCACTGACCGGACCCGTCCGCGCCCCGCCGGGGTGGACGGGTACAGGACAAACGGGAGCGCCGGCACGCCGTCGCTCCCTTTTTTCTGTCCGACTGGCTTTTCAACGTGACGTCACCCCAGATCCTTTCTCGCGCGCGCTTCGGCGAACGTAATTTCAAATACCTGCTGATCGGGCCGGCGATCTTCGTGCTGCTACTGGTCGGCATTTTCCCCATGGTCTATCTGCTGCTGGTGAGCTTCCAGGGCATTACCATGATCGAGGCCAGCAACGATTTCATCGGTTTCGCCAACTACGCGCGTCTGTTCGAGGACACCCGCCTGTGGCAAGCTCTGCTGCATACCGTCATCTTCACCGCCATCGCGCTGCCGATTGAACTGCTCCTGGGTCTGGCGATGGCGCTGTTGTTCCTCGACCGGATCCCGGGGCGGCAGATTTTCATCGCATTACTGGTGTTGCCAGTGGTGGTTTCGCCGATCGTATCCGGCGCGACCTGGTCGCTGCTTTTCAACCACCGCTTCGGGCCGATCAACCAGGTCATCGGCTGGTTCAGCGGCAGCGATGCCGCGATCCTGTGGACCATCAATCCGGTGCTGGTCTATCCGGCCATTCTCGCGGCCGAAATCTGGCAGTGGACGCCTTTCATGTTCCTGCTGCTGCTCGCCGCGCTCGCCAACGTCGACAAATCACAACTCGAAGCCGCGCAAATCGATGGCGCCGGCTGGTGGCGCACCTTCTTCCGGATCGTGCTGCCCGCGATCTGGCCGGTGATGGCGGTCGCGATCCTGATCCGTGGCCTGGACCTGTTCCGGCTGTTCGATATCGTTTGGGCACTCACCAAGGGCGGCCCCGGCACCATGACCGAGACCATTTCCATTTTCACTTACGTCAAGGGCTTTCAGCAATTCGAAACCAGCTATACCGCCGCAGTGGCGCTGCTGGTGATCGTGTTGCTCTCGGTGGTGGTGATGTGGGCCTTGAAACGAGTTCAACTGGCGCGTTAGAGAGGACCATGACCCTCCAACAACGCCACCGGCTGCACCTGACCCTTCGCATGATCGCGGCGGTGACGATCACGCTGCTGTTTCTGTTTCCGATCTACTGGCTGGCAATGATGTCGTTCAAGACGGCCGACGAGATCTTTTCGTTCCCGCCGAAGTGGTTTCCTGGACGGCTAAATCTCGACAACTACATCGTCCTGTTCCGCGACGGCGACGCGATCACGGTCTGGAACAGTCTGGTGGTGGCCGGCAGCAGCACTCTGATCGCAATGTTCCTGGGCACCATCTGCGCTTACAGCCTGGCGCGTTTCCGCACCGGCGGCGAACACCTGGCGAACTGGATCATCTCGCAACGCATGGTTCCGCCAATCGCAGTGGTGTTTCCGATCTTCCTGCTGTACGTATGGTTCGGCCTGGTCGATACCTACATCGGTGTGATCCTGCTCTACACCGCCTTTAATCTTCCTTACGTCATCTGGATGATGCGCGGCTACATCCTTGACATCCCCAAGGCGCTGGAGGAATCGGCGCTGGTGGACGGCTGCACCCGCTGGCAGGTACTGTGGAAAGTTGTGTTTCCGATGTGCCGCGCCGGGCTGTTCGCCACCGCCATCTTCACTTTCGTGTTCGCCTGGAATGATTTCATTTTCGCCCTGGTGCTGACCCGCACCGAAGTGACCACCTATACGGTGCAGATTACCCATTATTTCGGCGGTCAGTCCGAGCTCTGGGCCAAGATTTCCGCCATGTCGGTATTGGGCACGGTGCCCATATTTATTGCGGTCGCCTTCATGCAACGATATCTTGTGCGCGGCATTTCCCTCGGGGCGGTCAAAGGTTGAAAATTCGTGAAGGCGTGAAAGGTGAATGTGTGAAGGGTAAAAAAACAAATTTTTGGAATGCAGTGGACCTTGGTCATGGCGAAAACTTTGAAGGGTTTAGGCGGAGTCGTAGGCCCGGCAAAATTCTCGGGGCCTTGGTCTTACCCTTTACGCCTTCAACTCTTCACGCCTTCACTGTCTTCGCACCCGTCACGCATTCACTCATTCACTCCTTCACGCTTTTGCACTTCAAATGGCTGATCTGAAAATAACCGGTTTGCAAAAATCCTACGGCGAGGTGCACGCGGTGCGCGGCATCGATCTCGAAATCCCCGCCGGCGAGTTCACGGTGCTGGTCGGCCAATCGGGGTGCGGCAAGAGCACGCTGCTGCGAACCATCGCAGGCCTGGAAGACGCAGACGGCGGAACCATCGAAATCGGCGGCGAAATCGTCAATCATCTGCCGCCGCGCGAGCGCGATATCGCCATGGTGTTCCAGAACTACGCGCTGTATCCCTTCATGAAGGTGTTCGAGAACATCGCCTTCGGCTTGCGGTCCCGCAAAACGCCGGAAGCCGAAATCGGCCCCAAGGTCCGGCGGGTGGCCGAGATGCTGGCAATCGACCATCTGCTGGACCGTTATCCCCGGCAATTGTCTGGCGGCCAGTTGCAGCGCGTGGCCATCGGCCGCGCCATCGTGCGCCAGGCACGACTGTATTTGTTCGACGAACCACTCTCCAATCTGGACGCCCAGTTGCGCGATGAAATGCGCGGCGAAATCAAGCGGCTGCATCAGGAGTTGGGCAAGACCATGATTTATGTGACTCACGACCAGATCGAGGCGATGACCATGGCCGATCGCATCGTGCTGCTGCGCGATGGCCGCATCGAACAGTCCGGCGCGCCGTTGGAATTGTTCGAGCGGCCGGCCACCAAGTATGTCGCGGGTTTCCTCGGTTCCCCGTCCATGAATTTCCTGGACGCCACCCTGACGGATGCCAATCAGGGTTTGGCGGTCCGCCTTGCCGACAGCATCTCATTGGCAATTCCGGTTGCGCGCGCCGCCGGTCTGGACAAGCGACGCGGCAAGGCCATCATTCTGGGCGTACGTCCGGAGCACATGAGCCAGGCTGCACAGGGCGAAACGCGTCCGGGACTCGCCGCAATTACCGTCAACGTCGATCTGTTGCAGCCCACAGGCTCGCGTACCTACGCCACTTTCAACCTGGGCGGAAAGCCCGTCACCGCCGAACTGCAGGCGCATGAGGTCACCCGGGTGCATCAGAAAATAGACCTTTTCATCGATATGAATCGCGTGGTCATCGTCGACCCGGACACGGACAAAGTATTGTGAAGGCCTGAGGTAGGGGGAAGAGGAAAAAGCATCTTCATGCGTTCGACCTTCACACAGGCACATATTCACTGAATTTATCGTATCGGAGGAAGCAGCGATGAAAGCTCCCGCAATTTCCAGATCTGTCGCCCTTTGCGGCACCGAGCAACCCAACGTTCCCGGACGCGTCCTCCAGGCCGGTCCGCTCACGGTCGAATTCGACAATGGCCAGTTGCGTTATCTCCGGTACGACGGTGTGGAGGTCCTGCGTGCCGTGGGATTTCTGGTGCGCGACGAAAACTGGGGCACTTACACCCCGGTGATCAGCAACCTGAAAGTCGCCCAGCGTGCCGCCGGGTTTTCCATTTCTTTTCAGGCGACATGCAAACGCGCCGACCAGAAAATCATCTATGACGCGAACATCGAAGCAACGCCTGACAGCCTCGTGTTTGAAGGCACCGCCACCCCGCAAACCAGATTCTTGACCGCCCGCACGGGTTTCGTCGTTCTGCATCCCCTCCAGGGTGTGGCTGGATGTCCTCTGGAGGTGGAGCATGTGGACGGCAAGATCGAGAAAACGAAATTTCCCGCGGAGGTCAATCCGGTGCAGCCGGTGCTCAACATCCGCGCGCTCACCCATGAAGTGATGCCCGGCCTGAAAGCCACTGTACGCATGGAAGGCGATACCTTCGAAATGGAGGACCATCGCAACTGGACCGACGCTTCCTTCAAGACTTACGTGCGGCCACTGATTCTGCCCTGGCCTTATACCTTGCAAGCCGGCGAAAAAGTCCGGCAAGCCATCCGCCTCAATCTGACGGGCAAGCCTGTCGGCGCCGGCAAGAACATTGCCGCAAAGGGAACCCGGATCACGCTCGGTGCCGCGACCCGCGACACTTTGCCGCCCATCGGTTTGGGAATGCCGGCCGAAGAAATCGAACACTCCCTCCGGCGCCTCGATCTGCTCAAGCGGGCCGCGCCGCGATTCCTGGTCTGTCACTTCGATCCGCGCCGACAGCACGGCTTGCAGGAACTCTACGGGTATCGGGTCTTGTGCGAACAAAGTGGCGCCGACTGCGTGCTGGAAATTGTGATGGAAAGCGTCGAGGACTACCGGTCGGAACTGGATCGCGTGGCTCAGCTGGTGAAGCAGGCAGGCCTGAAGCCTTCTTCCGTCGCGGTGGTCCCGGTCGGCGATTTGAAATCCGTGCTGCCTGGCGGGCCCCGCCCGCCGGCACCGGCGCTGGAAAAGCTCTATGCGGCCTCCCGTGCCGCTTTTCCCGGCGCCCGCATTGGCGGGGGCATGTTCTCTTTTTTCACCGAACTGAATCGCAAGCGCGTGCCAGCCGGGGATCTGGATTTCGTGGTCAACACCACCTGCCCGATTGTCCATGCAGCCGACGACCGCTCGGTCATGGAAACGCTGGAAGCCCTGCCTTATCAGGTCAAGACGGCGCGCAGCTTCCTCGGCAAAACACCGTATCGCATCGGCCCCAGCGGCATCGGCTGCCGCGACAACCCGCACGGCGCCACCTGGGCCCCGAACCCGGACAATCTGCGCGTGTGTTTGACCAAACTCGATCCCCGGCAGCGTGGCCTGTTCGCTGCGGCGTGGACGCTGGGCTACATTGCCACGTTGGCGCGCACCGGCATCGAGGCGATTTCCCTGGGAGCACCCACCGGCCCGCTCGGCCTCATCCATCGCCAGGCGGAACACAAACAACCCTGGTACGACGCGCTTTCCGGGCCAGCGGTATTCCCTGCCTATCACGTGATCGCCGGCATGACGCGGGGCAGCGGCCGCAAATTGGTGGAGGCGACTTCCTCGGATGCGCAGAGGGTTCAATGCCTGGCCTACCGCGCAAAATCCGGCACAACGCTCTTGATTGCCAATCTAAGCGCAGACAAACGATCCATCAGCATCGAGGGTGCTGCAGGCGCGACCGCCATTGCGATACTGGACGAAAACAGTTTCGTCGGCGCCACCACCGCCCCGGAGCTTTTTCAGAGTGCCTGGAAGCCCCTCAAGGGCCGGGCCATCGATCTGGACGCCTACGCCGTCGCTATTATTTCCATCGACGACTGAAACGAGGATGGGCGGACATGAGACACTGCCCATGCACTTGCTCCCTGCCGGCTGGCGGTCATCGTAATTCTTGACGGAGGCGAAAGTGGATATCGCGCATCGCAGAGTCCTGCTGGCATCGGCGGTTGGATCGGCCCTCGAGTGGTATGACTTTTTCATCTACGGCACCGCCGCCGCGCTGGTTTTTGGCGAACTGTTTTTCCCCAAGGCAGATCCGGCTGTTGGCACCTTGCTGGCCTTCGCCAGCTTCGGGGTCGGTTTTATTGCGCGTCCATTCGGTGGCATGGTATTCGGGCATCTGGGAGACCGGATCGGACGCAAGCCGGTCCTGGTCATCACGTTGATACTGGTGGGCGCCGGTACTTTTTTGATTGGATTGCTGCCGACCTATGATTCGATCGGTATCTGGGCGCCCATTCTGCTGGTGCTGTTGCGTCTGGTGCAGGGCTTCGGCGCCGGCGCTGAATACGGGGGCGCAGTGATCATCGCGGTAGAACACGCGCCACCTGGGCAACGCGGTTTTTTCGGCAGTTGGGCGGCCGTCGGCGTCACGGTCGGCATCCTGATGGCCAACGGCGTGTTCGCCTTGTTCTCCGCGCTGCCGCGCGAAGAATTTCTCAGTTGGGGCTGGCGGGTGCCGTTCCTATTGTCCCTGATTCTGGTCATCGTAGGTTTCTACATACGGGCTCGACTAACAGAGACGCCGGTATTCAGCGAAATCGCCGTCAAGAACAAAGCCGCCAGATCGCCAGTGATCGAAGCGTTGCGCAAGCATCCGCGCGAATTCTTGGTGGTCATCGGCGCGCGTCTGGCCGAAAACGGTCTCGGCTATTTATTCGCAGTATTTGCCCTGAGCTACATGACCAATCAGTTGAATCTGCCCAAATCCATGGTCTTGCAAGGCAACATGCTGGCTTACGCAGTGGCGTTGATCGGCATTCCTTTGTTCTCGATTCTGTCGGATCGCATCGGCCGCAGACCGGTGTACATCGGCGGCGCGCTGTTTTCCGCGGCGTTTGCCTTTCCCTTTTTCATGATGATCAATACCCAGACGCCGGCGATCATTTATTTCGCCCTGATTCTGGCCATTGCCGTCGGTCACGCCGCCATGTTCGGACCCCAGGCCGCCTATTTTGCGGAGCTCTTCGGTGCGCGCCTGCGCTACAGCGGCTTCGCGGTGGCGCGCGAATTGGGCTCCGTCGTCGCTGGCGGCCCTGCGCCCTTCATCGCAGCGGCGCTGCTGCTTTACGCAGGCGGTGAACCCTGGTGGGTGGCGGTATACATGGTCGGACTTTCGCTCCTCAGTGCGCTCGCCGTGTATCTTGGCCCCGAGACTTTTCGCAGCGACATTCACGCGGGAAAAAGCGACGCCTGATATCCACCGGGATTTCGCGGCTCGACGTGGCGGAACAACGTTTTGAAAATTTTCAAAGGACATCGTTAAAACCGCTCGCCGTCGCGATGCTGTAACGGGGCACCTGTTGTCTTCGGCCGACGCAATGGAGCAGGAGAAGCGCTGCGAAATGTTCGCAACGGATTGATCGACGCAGCATTATTTTCTGTCCCGCCCGCGGCCTGATTCTTGCTGCGTTTTCCCTTGTTCTCCTTTCGTGTTGCTCGGCCCGACAGGCCGGTCATTCGGAAAATGACCTGGAAAAAATCCCATTTTTACTTTTCTGCCAGCCGCGTATCTGTGCTGGGTACGTTGTGGAACAATCTGCGGTTCTACTGGTACACGCACAGTCAGATGCCGTGGCTCGCCGCGCTGGTCGTCTGCGGCCTCGCATCGGGTGGGGTATTTCTGTTGAATACGATTTCGGCATGGGATGCGCAACGCCGCGAAGTCACCTGCCTCGCGCTCAACATCTACTACGAAGCGCGCGGCGAGCCTCTTTCCGGCCAACAGGCAGTCGCTGAAGTCACCATGAACCGGGTGGCCTCCCCCCGCTTTCCCAATACGGTTTGCGAAGTGGTCTATGAAAAGCGGTGGGACCGTTTGCGAAAACGCTACGTGGGTGCATTCTCGTGGACAGAGTTCGATGTTCGTCCCCACCCGGGCGGCGCACCCTGGAAACAGGCGCTGGAAATTTCCGAAGCGGTCTATTTCGGAAAGCAGGCATCGGAAGTGGGGGGCGCATTGCACTATCACGCCACATACATTCGCCCGAGTTGGTCCAAAGGACGGCAGCCAATCGCCCGCATCGGCAACCACGTTTTCTACAAATAATTGACGTTGCAATGATCGGGCAGCAAGGCGCCGCGCGCAGTCAACCATTCATCGGTGTCGAATGAATTTCCGGCAGCGCGACAGTGGTAAGATTGCTGCGGGCAGGTCATGCCGTCTCGGAATCACGAACACGCAATCCGGATTCCAGGCGTACACTGCACCGATTCGAAAGGTAGGATTTCCGACAGGGGACTGCATGCCAATGACAGGTCGAAAATCGAAAAGCAACGGCGCGGCGCGCCCGATTCGCACGCGCCGGGACTTCAAAGGTGCCGAGTCAGCGTTGAAAAAGTTGTCCACCGAGCCCCAGCTCGAATCGGTAGCCGAAAAAAGACTTCAGTCCCTGATTCACGAAATGGAGAAATTCGACGACGAAGACGCAGAGGGCGAGGATCAGGATTCCGGGCAGATGGGGGAGGGTCCGCGGCGTCGCTGGTCCGACGATGTGTTGGACCAGGAGTGATAACTCGCGCAAATCGATGCCGAAACATCGGCAGAAATGCGAAAATGGGGTTTGCTAGTGTAGTGCTTCGAATTATTTGGCGTTAATTTTTTGGGTCAAGCCCTGCCCAAAGCGGCAAAAGCCGCGATATAGGTGTCAGACGCAGAGAAAACCGCAGCCAGGTTGGACATCTGGCGAGGATTTTCGTCCGATTCTGTTCCGAATAGTACGAAGCACTACAGTAGAAATCTCCTTCTGAGGAAATTGCATGGCCAAGCCTAACTACGGATTTGAAAAACGCCAGCGGGAATTGGCAAAGAAAAAGAAAAAAGAAGAAAAGCGTCTGAAGAAAACCGGCGCAGCCGAAACTGACACGCCGGATACAGATGCCACCGGTAATCTTTCGCCACCACCGGCAGACAACGATTCCACCGGAAAAGCCTGACTGCCATTTCCTCCGACCCGACTGCACTCGTCCCGTCGGGTTGTTTTACCGGAAGCACGACCTCATGTCGGGCAGGCCGGACTCCAGCGTAACCCTTCCCGCAGTACAGGCTACCCGCTGATTCGTCAGACGCGAATCGGCGCTGGGTGTTGGCGAAGTACCGCCTTGCAGGTTTCTCCTAACGTCGCAGTTGGCAACAGGATCCAATCCACCCCGTCAGGTTCGACGGTCATGCTGGAACGTCCAGAAAATCGGCTCTCAAGTCGGCTACCGGGCCGGCCGTAATGAAGGAAAGCCTACGACTCCCTGTGGGAGGCGAGGTACCTGTGCATTCCGGAGAAAGCCAATGGTCAAAATACTGTTCGTGCTGGCGAGTGCGTGCGGTTTGCAGGGTTGCGCGGGATCTCTTGTTCCCGCGTCGATTGCGACCGGCAAGGTCGATTCCGTCTACGTCGAGGAATATCCCGGTCTGTTTATCGATAGCCGTTTTGCGCTCGGGTTGCCTGATCGCCCGCGTTGGGCGCGCGTCCAGTTTGCGCCTGCCCTGCCAGATGGACAGTCCAGTGCCATCGCGTCTGTCGAACCGACGCTCCAGCTTGCCAAGGGGGATCGCGTCGAAGTTCGTCTGATGCAGGGCGAGGGATTTGCGGCACAACCCGCCGTGGTGGTTGCGGTGATCGACATTGTGCAAGATGCCATCACGGCAATCGAACCCCGGATGCGGAGTCCCCTACTGCCCCTGCGCTTGACCGAACACTGAGCCCACACGTCGAGGGCGCTTTTTTCGCGGCCGGCGCAGCTGGTTTTTTATTTTTTGCGCGTCGAGGTTGCAGCGACTTCCAGGGACTGCAAGACACCGATGCCCTGCCGAAGCGCCCCTTGCAGAAGCATGGCATCCGCTCCCACTGAAAAAAGACGGAATCCCTTCTTCCAGTAGGCCCGACTCCAGGATTCGTCCGCAGTCAAGCAGGCCAACACCTTGCCGTGTTTTTTGGCCGCCGCGATCAGTCTGTCGATCGCCCGAAGATATTTGGGGTGGTCAAACTGGGCCGGAATTCCCAGAAAATTCGTCAGGTCGAAGTGCCCGAGCCAGAGAACGTCCACCCCCGGCACCGCCGCAATCTTGTCCACGTTGCGGATACCTTCTTCGGTTTCGATCAGGCACATCACCAGCGTACGCGTATTGGCGACACGAATTTTTGTCTTCAAGTCTCCGCCAAGGTAGTCATCGGACGCAAACCCGAACGCCGCGCCACGCCGGCCCTTTGGCGGATACTGGGTGCAGGAGACGATATATTCCGCCTGTTCCGCGGTACCGACCATCGGCACCATGATGCCCTGCGCACCCAGGTCCAGCGCACGCGAAATATAGTGATATTGATTGGTGGGCACGCGCGCCATCGGCACCAGATCGATGCCCCGGCACGCGGCAAACTGGACTTTGACAGTTTCATAGCTGGTGCCCGCATGTTCCATGTCGAGGAGCAGAAATTCTGCGCCCGCTGCCTTGACGATCTGCGGCAATCCCGGTACCAGAAATTCCCAGCCAAAAGTACCGAACACTGGCTGGCCCTTGAGGAGTTTCTTCTTGACAGGATTATCGCGCATGACGGGTGACGGATGAAATATTGAAAGAAGATTCTTACAGGTCAATGCCTTTGCACAGTGTAAGTGAAACTCTCGTCACTTGTCCCCGAATTTTCCTGCCCAGGCCGGATGCTTCAACGCCTGCGGATTCACAATCAGGTGCGGCTTGCGGCCATGCGCCACGTCCACCGCCGCACGAAACGCACTTTTCCCGAGCAGGCTCATGCATTCGTCGGTGTGGCAAATGGCGTGTGGCGCGAGAATGACGTTGTCCATTTTCAGCAGTGGATTGTCGCGGGACATCGGTTCCTGCTCGAACACGTCGATTGCGGCGCCGGCGATCCGATTCGTCCGCAGAGCATCGATCAGCGCCAGTTCCACCACGACCGGACCGCGCGCGGTATTAATGAAATAGGCAGAGGGTTTCATCAGCGCAAATTCCTTGGCGCCGATCAAGCCCTGAGTGCTCTCGTCGAGCAAGGTATTGATCGAGATGTAATCGGATTCGCGCAGCAGGGTTTCTTTCGATACCATCTTCACACCGAGCGCATCAACGGAAGACTGGGGAACATGCGGATCGCAACCCAGCAACCGCATCCCGAACGGTTGTACAAGACGGAATATTTCCATTCCGATATTCCCCACCCCCACGACACCCAGCGTGCGTCCCATCAACCCGGAGCCGAGATAGTTGCCCTTTTCCGCCCAGCGGCCTTCTCGGGTCAGCTTGTCCTTCAGTATCATGCGGTGGGCAAGCGCCAGCACATATCCGATCACGCTGGCTGCCACTGGCCGGCGCACACCATCCGGGGTGATAGTGAGCAGCACACCATTATCGGTGCACGCGGGCACATCCACCGTGTCGTAACCCACCCCAAAACGGGCAATCAGCTTCACCTTGCGCGCCGGGGCAGATAGCGTCTTGCGCGTCACTTTTGCGGAAAGCACGCACAACGCATCATATTTTTCGCCGTGCTCCGGCAGGAGTTCGGAGAATTTCTCCGGCAGTATTTCCCATTCGATCGCAGGGTCCTGAAGTACCTTGAAGGCCTCTTCGCCAAACAGCGTGCCCTGGGCGGTCAGGACGTCTGCGGTAATTCCCACTTTGAATTTGACGGCCATTTTCTTTACCTCTCCCCCGCGATACCCCTACATCGACGCGCTGAACGCGCCATCCGTCACCATCACGTGACCATTCACGAACGATGCCTCGTCGGAGGCAAGAAATACCGCGACCGGCCCGATTTCCTCTGGCTTTCCCCAGCGGCCCGCCGGCGTGCGTTTGCACACCCAGTCATTGAATTCTCGGTTCTGGATCAAGGCGGTGTTCATTTCGGTGGCAAAGTATCCCGGTGCGATGGCATTGACCGTGATCGAATGCGCCGCCAGTTCCACCGCCAGCTCGCGGGTCAACGCATGCACCGCGCCTTTGCTGGCAATGTAGGCCGAGATCGTGGGGCGCGCAAGAATGGCGCTCAAGGAACCGGTCATGATGATGCGGCCGCGACGCGCCGGAATCATGACCTTGGCAGCTTCCTTGGCCAGCGCCCACACCGCGGTGAGGTTGGTCGCGACCACACGCTCGAAGTCTGCGGCCTCGAATTCCGTGATCGGTTTGCGATGCTGGATGCCGGCATTGGCGACCAGAATGTCGAAGCGGCCATGTTTCTTGACTGCGGCCTGGACACAAGCGCCGCCCGCGACATGATCGGTGACGTCGAAGGCGGCTGCCTCGCCCTTGAGCCCCTTGTCCGTAAGTTCCGAGATCCGCTGTTTCAATGCTCCGGCATCGCGCGCATTCAGAATGACATGCGCCCCGGCCACAGCCAGTGACTGCGCCATCGCCCAGCCCAAGCCGCGCGAGGCGCCGGTCACGAGCGCCACTTTTCCTGACAGATCGAACATTTTCTCCTCCCTCCACCATGTACCCGCTGTCGCAGGGTGAAGCACCCGATACGGCGCGAACCCTGCGCCCGAAGCTTTACGGCATCAACACGGTCGATCCAGTGGTCTTGCGTGATTCCAGATCGCGGTGGGCCTGCGCGGCATTGGCAAGCTGGTAAGTCTGATTGACTTCAATCGACACCTTTCCGGACTTCACGACGTCGAACAACTCCTTCGCACTCGCTTCCAGATCTTCGCGCAGTGCCGTATAGGTCATGAGCGTGGGCCGCGTCACGTACAGGGAGCCCTTGGCCGCCAGAATGTTCAAATCGACTCCGGTGACCGGTCCGGAGCCATTGCCAAACACGGCCAGCAGACCGCGTGGCTGTAGGCAATCCAGCGAACCGGCAAACGTATCCTTGCCCACCGAATCGAACACTACCGGGACTTTTCGCCCGCCGGTAATTTCCTTCACACGCTCGGCAAAATTCTCGCGGGTATAAACGATGGTGTGGGTGCAACCATGGTCCTTGGCAATTTTGGCCTTCTCGTCGGACCCGACAGTGCCGATCACGCTGACGCCGAGCGCCTTGAGCCACTGGCAGGCAATCAATCCCACGCCGCCGGCCGCCGCATGAAATAGAACGGTTTCACCCTTTTGCACGCGATAGACCCGGCGGATCAGGTACTGCACCGTCATGCCCTTGAGCATCATCGCTGCAGCCTGCCGGTCCGAAATACCGCTGGGAATCTTCACCAGCTTATCGGCCGGGGCCAGTCTGACTTCCGAATAGGCACCGGGAGGACCACCGGCATAGGCCACGCGATCCCCGGCTTTCAAATGCGTAACACCCTTGCCCACGGCTTCGACCACTCCTGCTGCCTCCATTCCCAGGCCACTGGGCAGGGGCAGGGGATACAACCCGGAACGATGGTAGGTGTCGATGAAGTTCAAACCGATGGCGTGATGTCGCACACGCACCTGGCCTTCGCCGGGTTCGCCGACTTCCACCTCCTCGTACACCAGCACTTCGGGTCCGCCAGTCTTGTGAAAACGTACTGCTTTGCTCATTTCAGCCCCCGTCCAATTTTGTGAAATTGGCAGTGGCGCTTAATTGCACCGCCTGCCTGTACCGCGACAAATTGTAGCAGCCCGATGCCTGCATCCAGGACACGGGCCTACGAAATCGTGCCGGCACGCCTGCGCCACCACTGCAGCAACAGCGGCGATAGCCAGACCAGCAAGGTCAGCACGCCCAGTGTTCCGGCAATTGGCCGGTCGAAAAACGCCATCCAGTTGCCGTCGGATTTGAGCATCGAGGTAACAAAGTTGTCTTCCAGCATCCTGCCCAGCACCGCGCCGAGAATAACGGGCGCAACCGGGAATCCGTTTTCTTCCATCACAAACGCCAGTACGCCGAAAGCCAGCATCACGCCGATGTCGAACGGCGAATTGTTGATCGCAAAGGCGCCCACCGTGCAAAACAGCAGGATCACCGGCATCAGCACCGCGCGCGGCACCTTGAGCACCTGCTTGAAACTACGGATGGCAAGCACCCCCAGGGGCAAAAGCAACAGGTTGGCAAGAAAGAACACGATGAATACCGCGTAGATATTCTCCGGGTGATTGATAAATATGGTCGGCCCCGGGTTCATGTTCTTCATGTAAAGCACGCCAATGGCGATGGCGGTGATGGAATCGCCGGGGATGCCGAACACCAGGGCCGGAATCCAGGCGCCCGACAGCGCACTGTTGTTTGCCGCACCGCTCTCGATGACGCCTTCGACGTTACCGGTACCGAATTTTTCCGGCGTGCGCGAGAATTTCTTCGACATCGCATAGGACATCCATGCGGCGATGTCCGCGCCTGCACCAGGCAAGGCACCAATGAGGGTGCCCAGCGCGCTGCCGCGCAGGGTCTGCACCGGATACTGGCGCACCAGCGCCCACTGCCCCTTGAAGATGTTTCCGAACTTTTCCTGCACCAGTTGCAGCGGCCGTTCCACCGCGGTCACATAGCGCAGGATTTCGGACACAGCAAACAAACCCACCATCATGGGGATCAGCGTGATGCCGCTCATCAGGTTGGGTTCGTCGAAAGTAAAGCGCGGAAAGGCCGCCGGATTCTCCATGCCCACCGAGGCAATCAACAGACCGATCAGCAGGGAGACCAGGCCCTTGAGCACGTTTTTCGAAGCGATGAAGATGGCGCAAGTCAGGCCCAGCAGCACCAGCCAGAAGTATTCAAAGGAACTGAATTTCAGCGCGACTTCGGCCAGTGAAGGTGCTGCGGTCACCAACACGATGGTTCCGAATATTCCACCGATCACCGAAAAAACCAATCCGGCCCCGAGCGCCAGCTCCGCCTGCCCTTTGCGTGTCATGGCATAGGCTTCGTCGCAATATGCGGCGGAGGCTGGCGTCCCGGGAATGCGCAGCAATGCCCCCGGAATGTCGCCGGAAAAAATCGCCATTGCAGTTGCAGTAACGATTGCGGCCACCGCAGGCACCGGCGCCATGAAAAACGTCACCGGCACCAGCAGGGCCGTGGCCATGGTGGCCGTGAGTCCGGGAATGGCGCCGACGAACAAACCGTATAGCGCCGAGGCCCCAATGACGACCAGCACGTAGGGATCGAAAATCAGCGCAAACGCCTGCAGAACGTGATCCATGTCCGCTTACCAGGCCCAGGCTTGGAAGACGCCCCAGGGCAATGGAACGCCCAGCCCGCGGTAAAAGATAGTGTGGATCACCAGCGTTACCCCGATGGCAATGACGGGGACATTGACGCCGCGAACCCGTAACACCACCAGCAAAGCCCCCAGCAGCAAGGGCGCGCAGATGAAGAAACCGATGCGTTCCACGAACAGGCTATAGGCCAACAATCCGGCGGTCACGATCAGAAAGGCCACCAATAGTCGGGGCGCCCAGAGCCACGCAGGCAACACCATCCAGGGCTCCCCTGCGCGCCGCCTCCATGCACCAATGATCAGCCCAAGCCCGGCCAATGCAAGACCGACCGCTATGATGCGCGGAAACAGCGCTGGTCCGATCGGATCCCCCGCGATGGAGGGAAAACCTTGGGAAATCCAGAAAATTACCGCCGCCAACGCCAGCAAGCCCAGCCCGATCAGGCCATCGTGGAATTTCATGTCGAAGTCCGAGCGTCGAGGTCCGCAGCGCGATGTTGACTCTTACATGGCGAGACGAATGTGAGAAATTTCCATCTCGGCATAATCCTTCTTGTCGATTTTTCTCACTCCTCACCCCTGGTTCATTGCGCCAACCCGAACTTCTTCATCAGCACGCCAACTTCCACGTCTGTCTTCGCCATCATATTGGCGAACTCCTGGGGTGGCAGATAACGCATGCCGAAACCCCGACTCACCATGAAGTTCTTGTATTCCTTGCTGTCGTAAGCCTTCTTGATGGCAGTCACCAGACGATCTTCGATCGGCTTCGGAAGATTCTGTGGCGCGCCAACGCCCCGCCAGACGGTACTAACCCATTTCGAACCGGTGGCCGCTTTCACTGTCGGTACATCGGGGAAAAGCTGCGAGGGCACGGTATCCATAATGGCCAGGCTACGCACCTTGCCCGCTTCGATCAGTGCACGCGCCTCGGGATGTGAGCCGCAGACGATTTCGACACCACCCGCGACCAACTCCTGCAATCCTGCTGCGTTGCTCACACTGGGCACCCAGGGCACATTGGCCGGATTTACCTTGAGATCGTCGAGCAGGCCGTATAGCGAAACCTGCCAGGACCCGCCGCGCGCCGTGCCCGTGCCCTTGAGTTTGCCGGGATTCTTCCGGATCGCATCCACCAGTTCGGACAAGGTCTTGTAAGGCGAAGCCGCGCTAACCTGCACGGCGGCAGGGTCCACGTTCACCAGACCGATTGGCGTGAAGCTGGCGCCATTGAGTTTGGTCAGCCCTTGATGGTGCATCTGGGTAATTTCAAAAGTAAGCAATCCGATGGTGTAGCCATCGGGCGCCGCAGTGGCAATTGCGTGGTGCCCGACCACGCCGCTGCCGCCGGTACGATTCACCACGTTGACCGGCTGACCGAGATCCTTTTCCAGCAGCGAAGCCAGCATGCGTCCCACGGCATCGGTGCCTCCGCCTGCGCCCCAGGGCACCACCATCGTAATGGGCCGCACAGGATAGTCGGCACCGAATGCACAAACGGAAATTGTCATCAGACCCAGCAACAGGGTCGAAAGAATTTTATTCATCTTCTCCTCGCATGAATGATTCGGCAGGACAGCGCCATCCCAACATTCGATGCCGCTTTAAGCAGCCGATGTGTAATTCCAGCCCTGGCGATATCGCGGCCGGGACGCTCGATCGTGCGGGACGAACGCTGTATTCAGCCTGCTCGGAAAAGGGGAGGATTCCAGGACAAACAGACAGCGGCAATCCGCGAACGTGTATACGTTTGTTATCGAAGTCGCCCCGATCTCGCGGAAAATCTATCGGCCACGCAGCACTTTCAATTTGGCCTCGCGACGCGAGGACTGTTCGATGAACTCGCGTATCTGCGGATAGACGAATTCCCGGAACTTGTGTCCGCTGAAAATGCCGTAATGGCCGATGCCCGCGGCCAACAGATGTTTTCGCCGGTCCGACGGGATGTTGCTGCACAAATCGTGGGCGGCCTGCGTCTGGCCGTTGCCTGAAATATCGTCCAGCTCCCCTTCAATGGTAAACAGCGAGGTGTCCCGGATGGCCGCCGGCTGCACTGGCACGCCACGCACGACCCAATTGCCTTTGGGCAGAAGGTAATCCTGAAATACCACCCGGATGGTATCCAGGTAATACTCGGCTGGCATATCCAGCACCGCGTTGTACTCATCATAAAAACTGCGGTGGGCTTCCGCGCTTTCGCCATCGCCGCGAATCAGCTGATTGTAGAACTGGCGATGGGCATCCAGGTGACGATCCGGATTCATGGCGAGGAAGCTCGCATGCTGGAGGAAGCCTGGATACACCTTGCGCATGAAACCCGGGTAATTCATGGGCACCCGCATGATGACCTTGTCCACGAACCAGGCATGCGGACGCCCCTGCGCAAAATCGTTGACGGCGGTGGGACTGCGACGCGTATCGATCGGCCCGCCCATCATGATCATGGTGCGTGGTGTTGCCGGGTCCCGCTGTGCCGCCATCAGCGACACTGCGGCCAGTACTGGCACTGTCGGCTGGCACACCGACATCACATTCAGATCCGGCGCAAGAAAAGAGGCGAACTCGCGAATGTAATCGACATAGTCGTCGAGATGGAAAGGCCCCTTTTCCAGCGGCACCATTCTTGCGTCCACCCAATCGGTGATCCAGACATCATGGTCGCGCAGGGCGGTACGCACCGTGTCACGCAGCAGGGTGGCATAGTGGCCGGACAAGGGGGCGACGATCAGGAGTTTGGGCTGGGCAAGCGCTTGTTCTTTGCGGAAATGCAACAACTGGCAGAACGGCTTGTCGATCACGACTTCGCGAGTTACCGCAACAGATTTGCCATTCAACACCACCTCGTCGATGCCCCATTCCGGCTTTGGGTAACGCCGCAGAAGACGCACAAACAATTCGCTGCTGGCGGCAACCGTGCGCGATCCCGGTGTGTAGGACCACGGGCTGAACGGATTCGTGAACACATGTTTGGCGGCGTCCGCCAGAAAAACGGACGGCGCGAGCAATGTCTTCTGTAATTCATGAATCTGGTAGATCATTCTCGCTCGCTTTCTGGAATTTCCATCGCCGGGTCGTCTTGGGGGGGAACCGCATTTCGGACTGCGAAACCGGGAGTGTTTTGTCGCCGGTGCCCGACTCTAAACACTCCCCCGAAGAGCGTCAAGAAAGATCACCGCATGGGGCTATAACGGCCCCAGTGGCGGCTCCTGCATGGCAGCCACCTGCTCCCGAAGTTGCAGCACTTGTTCCTGCCAGTAGCGCTGGGTATGAAACCACGGAAACGCCACCGGAAAGGCCGGGTCGTCCCAACGTCGCGCCAGCCACGCGGAAAAGTGGATCAGGCGCAGCGTGCGCAGCGCCTCGACGATGTGCAATTCCCGCCGGTCGAAATTGAAGAACTCCTCGTAGCCTGCCAGCACGTCGGACAATTGCCTTGTCATGTCCGCGCGCTCCCCCGACAATAACATCCACAGATCCTGGACCGCGGGGCCATTGCGGGCGTCATCAAAATCCACGAAATGCGGCCCGTCGTCGGTCCATAGCACGTTGCCGGGATGACAGTCACCATGCAGGCGAAGCGTGGTCAATTCCCCTGCCCTCGCGAAGCATGCGCGCGCTGCGTCCAGCGCCTGCTCCAGCACACTGAAGTAAGCGGGCCGCAAATCGTCCGGAATCGGCACCTTGTCCCGCAAATAAGCGCCCGGTTCTTCCCCAAAAGTTGCGAGGTCGAGGGCGGGACGATGCACAAACCGGCGGATCGCGCCAACCGCGTGGATGCGACCGATGAAGCGGCCCATCCATTCCAGTGTGTCGGGGTCTTCGAGCTCCGGGGCGCGGCCTCCGCGGCGTGGATACAGGGTGAAACGAAAATCGCCGAATCGGTGCAGTGTTGCGCCGGCGAATGAAAGCGGTGGCACCACCGGAATTTCGCGGGCAAAGAGTTCTTCGGTAAAAGCATGGTCTTCGACAATCTGCTCATCCGTCCAACGGCCAGGCCGGTAGAACTTGGCCACCACCGGCTGGGCGTCCTCGATGCCCACCTGATAGACGCGATTCTCATAACTGTTGAGCGCGAGCAGGCGACCGTCGCACAGCATGCCGGTCGATTCGACGGCATGCAAAATCACATCGGGAGTCAGGCCCGCGTAGGGAATCGTGGTTTCGCTCATGGCCCGACGATACGCGAAAAACCCTCATGAAGCCCGGGAAGACACGCCCTGCTTGTTCCTGTAAATTGGCCTGCCCCGCCCATGCCCGTGCCGCGATGCGCACAGCACGCGCAATAATGAGGAAACACCGATGAACGCCGTTCGCAACATGTTGTTCGCCGCCACAGCGGCGGCCTTTTCTTTTGCTGACGCAGCGGACAAGGAAACGATCAGATCCAGCGTACCTGCGTTGGTCACCGAACACTTCACCATCGCCTCTGACACACCGGGCATCCAGCTTTATCTGCGAAACAAACGACCGCAGGAACTGCAAGTGCGTGCCGAGCGGATTCTGCTATATGTGCACGGCGCCACGTACCCGTCGGCCACCGCATTCGATCTGCCGCTGGACGGCATGTCCTGGATGGATTACATCGCCGCGCACGGCTGGGATGTCTATCTGCTGGATTTGCGCGGTTATGGTTTTTCCACCCGTCCCCCCGAAATGGAAATGCCGGCGCAGGACGGCGCACCCATCGTGACCACCGATGTTGCAGTTCGCGATGTCTCCGCCGCAGTGAATTTCATTCTCAAGCGGCGCGGCGTTTCCCGACTGAACCTGATGGGTTGGTCCTGGGGCACCTCCACCATGGGCACCTACGCCTCGCTCCATCCGGACGTGGTCCACAAACTCGTGCTCTACGCCCCGTTATGGCTGCGCACCACCCCCGCGCAAATCGGCGGCGACGGCCCGCTCGGCGCCTACCGCACGGTCACCAAAGAGGCGGCGAAGAAACGCTGGCTGAATGGCGTCCCGGAGGAAAAACAGTCTGAATTGATTCCCGCGGGATGGTTCGACGCCTGGGCGACGGCGACCTGGTCCACCGATCCGAAAAGTGCAGGATCCGGGCAATTGCGCGCCCCCAATGGGGTCATCCAGGACGTACGCGACTACTGGATGGCAGACAAACCGTATTACGATCCCGTCGCCATCCGCGCGGCCACCCTGTTGATCAAAGCCGAATGGGACCAGGACACGCCGGCGTACATGGCGCAGGCGCTTTTCCCGCTATTGAAAAATGCCGCCTACAAGCGTTACGTCGAAATCGGCGAAGGCACACACACGGTGATCATGGAGAAAAACCGCATGCAGTTATTTCGTGAGGTACAGATGTTTCTCGACGAACCCCTGCCTTAAAACGATCCACACCAGGAAAATTCCGAGGTAGCGGTGCAGTGGTCGCAAAGAAATCGAAGAATTTTCTTCCGCGACGATCTTTCTTCAGGTTTTTATCACGGAGCCCTCTCTTGTTTTTCCTCCGCGTCGTCGGCGTCAAACGCATGGGCATTTGTTTCAGTGCGACACCGACACTCCCTGCACCGTTTCTGCAATCTGCACGTTGAACAGCCGACACTCCTCCAGCAGGCTGAAAATACTGGCACTGACCACGCGCAGATCGTCCGCAGGTGCCAGGGGCCAGACGAATTCCTCGCGGGCGGAATTGAACGGCGAGGAGAATCGCACGCGCACGCTCCCGTCCGTGAAGCTGCCGACGTGAGTATCCGGCTCGCCAACGCTTGCGCGGAATTGCCTCAGCGTCTTGCTCAGAAACAATTGAAATCCCAATTCTCGCTCGGCAAATATGCCCGCAGCCAGGGCGCGATACGGGGGCATCGGCGCGCGGGGAATCGGCAACAATGACAATCCTTCTTGCGCAAGAGTGGATGCCAGCGCTTTGGTAAACGGTATGCCCCAGGCGCCGACACGGTCGGCCGTGTCAACACGTGGCATTTGCGCCGTGGCGATGCTTGCCCCGATCAGAAAGCGAAGATGGACCTGTTCATCTCGCGACATGACAGCGATCGCCTCGGGCACCAGGTCGAGGGCCGAAAAGTTCTGACCGGCATTTCCGCTGACAAATCGATACAGCAGGCTGGGCTTCAGTGCCGCCAACTGGCGCGCCGACACCATCGCATTGCTCAAGCCGAAACACCTGGATGCTCCCAACGCCCGGTGATCTTCCAGCAACTGCTGCACCGCTTGAACCTCCGGCAGGACTCCGGGAATTTGCGCGTTGCGCCCGCCAGCGACAAGCAGGATCGGCAGGGCAAACAGGCGCAGAAAGGTCGGCAGTCCGGCACCAGCCTCCAGCGTCCGATCCAACGCCTCCGCCAATTCGCGATGCGCACGATCATTCGTCGCCCGCGAAAATGCGGCGGCGATGCCCGTATCGTCGCCTTCAGCAAGCATCCTGCCGGCCCAATCGTCAAACGACTTTTGCCCATCCTCCTGCTGCGCCGCGGAAGAATCCGGCTGCTTGCAATCGGGAGACCCGGAGATCGGAATATCGGTGCCGGTCACACAAAGCCGTGGATCGGGAAGAATTTTCAGTTCGGCTGGCATTTCTGCATTCTAGTGAAGTGCTTTATATGATCCGGGAAAAACGGACGAAAATCGGTGCCAGGTGGACTGAAAAAGTGTCTTCCCTTCGGAGGTGGTGAACCAGGGATCCTGGAAAATTCTGGATTCCCGTTTTCACGAGAATGACAATTTGAGACTTAATTCGTTGTTTTCGAAGTATTACAAAGCCGAAGGTATGGAGCGGAACAACATTGCCTACGGCTACGTTGGGACTAAGGCCGGCTGATCGAACTTTGTCATGCAAACCTCGCGAGGAGCCTCGGGGCCCCGCCTATTTGCGCACGTCGGCGCCCATTGCGGGAAAAGCGAGAAAAAAAGCCGGGGATAGCCCCGGCTTTCTTTTGCGGACGTTTTCAGCGCACTGCGAACGAAAACCCGCCCCTTACTGGACGGGTTTCCATTCCTTCGCCATGGCAATGGCTTTCTTGACATCCTCGGGTGATAGCTTCTTTGCGACCTGTTTCATCTCTTCCATAGTGTAGTGCTTGTCCCGTTCGCTTAAAGTGGGATTGAGCGCGTAAATCGCCAGCCACATATATCCAGTCAGCGGATCTTTTGCCACACCCTGGCCTTTGGCCGACATGATCCCCATATAGTATTGCGAGCGCATGTGTCCCCGGTTGGCAGACTTCTGGAACCACTTTATTGCCTCCGCCTCATCACGGGTGACACCGTATCCGTTGTGGTAGAAAAACCCCATGTAGTACTGCCCCACGATGTCTTCCTGCTCGGCAAGAGGTCTGAATTCTGCCAAGGCCTTTTGATAGTCCCCCTCGGCATAAGCCTGGATTCCATCTTCCAATCCGGCACGCACCAGCATCGGCAGCATCAATACAAGAAGTGCAATAAATCGCATCATATTTTCCTCAATCAGTAGTTTTGGCGTCGAAACGCCGTGTTCGGATATCGATCTTGTCGGGGCGCAATTCTAACGCGCCAACGTCAATTCAGGATTACAAGGGAAGAGGGGCGACGGGACTACCTTCCAATTTGTCGCCAGGATGCATGATCCTGACCGAACCCGGAATCGGGTCCACAAGGTGAAAGACTTTTGCAGACGGAACCCCAGATATTTCACGGGTCCGTACTCAACCAAGGCAGTCAAAACTGCCTTCTCGCCTGCACCAAGCGCATGAATTGCAGTCCCGGTCGCTTGTGGAAATTCTGGTCCTCAAATTGCGGACTGTAAAGTGAAACTTTTGCAGTGACCCCTCTCTATCGATGACGATGCAGAGACTGCAGGAATGCTGGTAACCCGACCTCAATAACGTCGCGGACTTGAGTAACTTTCGTCAAACAACGAAAACGGCGGGGTGCGTCCGACCAGGCTCTCGATGAGCATTAATTCCAGATCCGTGTGATTCTTGAATCCGGCCGGGATAATGCGCCGCCCTTTGTCGGGCTTTGCCAGTATGTACCGCGGTGCGTCATGGTGCGTGGAAACGATACGTTCGGAAATTTTCGGATCGTCACTGACGGCAATTTCCGTGTCGCCGTAACAGGTGCAGACATACGCGCGGTCCGGCTCCACCTCCAGGTAGAGGCCGGTGCCGCGAATGCCAATGGTCGACGTGGGCAGGTAGGCAGTCTTTTTCCCCTTGCCGAACACCGACAGCAAAGCGCCGGTCATCAGACGCAGTGAATCCGCGAGCACCGATGCGCCCGACAGCTCGATCCGGCTGTTCTCGCGCAGGAGATAAGCATCACCCCCCACGATAAAAATCGCTCGTGCGCCCTTGCCGGTTTCCACCACATCCTTGCCGCCGACGCGGGTCGAGAGGTTCGCGGGAGCGCCGTTCACCTTGACCACACCGGACACGTCGTAAAACGAGCGTCCTTCCTTCATCGGCCCGGGGACCCGCCCCGCCACCTGTGCACGGGCATGCCCGGACCAACCGCCGCCACCCGCCAGAACGCCGGTAGCCAGCAGGTGCAGCAGGAAATCCCGGCGCGGGAGATCCTCCTTTTCGGGCACGACAACACTTTGCGCAATACGGTTCATTTGCCATAAGCTATGAAGTAAGTCGCCCGATGTCAATCGGAACCGACCATCCGACAGGAGTGGCCCATGCGCAACCCCCCGCCAAAGCGGCAGTGCCTCGCATTCGCATTACTGGTCTGTGCGGGCGTGGCAGGTGTTCACGCCGCGGAGACCCGTTATGGAATCGATGCAGAGTGGCTGCGGGATTCCAACCTCAATCGCGCAGCGTATTCGCCAGAAGAACGCTCCGACGACCTGCTCTCCGCCGAGGCCTATGCCGCGCGCAGCAAACGCATTTCGGATCGCAGCGGGCTGGTCATGCGCGGCGGCGTGCGCCTGCGGGCACAACGGGAGTTCAACGACCTCAATCAGCTCGCGGCGCTCGGCCGCGTAGTCTGGCGGATTCAACCCTCGCCCGGATTCACCCGGCCGTGGTTTGAATTGGCCGGCGGGGCCGAGTTTCTTCGTCATTCCGACAGTGCCTTGCGCGACGGCTACGTTTTTTCCGGATCCGCGTCGGCGGGCAAATATTTCACCGATCGCATCCGCCTGGACGCGGGCGCCGGCCTCGACCAGCGGTTCGGGCGCGATGGCAGCCTCTACGACCTGTCCACCCGCCATTTCCGGCTGGGCGTGGAGTATCTCGCCACCCGGAAAGCCACCGTTTACGGCAACGTGAAATGGCTAACTGGAGATCATGTGTTCACTGCCAACGATCCGGGCACGCAGTCTTATCTGATCCCGGTGTCGGACGTGATCGCGAGCGACCCAGCGTTCTCCTCGGCCTTCGGGGGCGCAGCCATCGTCGCCTACCGCATCCAGGCCGACACCCGCCTGATCGAATTCGGGGTCAACATCCCGATCCGGGGCAATCAGGCGCTCGATTTCGGATTCACCACCATCGATTCCACTGCGGACGGCGGCGGCGGGTCTTACGACGGAACCCTGTGGCGCGCAAGTTACCTCTACCGTTTCGAGTAAGCCGGCTATATTTCGGAGGCCCACATGAACAAACCGTTGCGACACCTGCAACTGGCGTCGATTGCCACCCTAATTCTCTGCAGCGCGTCCGCGCGAGGCGCGGACCTGCGCTCCGAACTGGACAATCACGCCGATCGGCTCGAACCCAGGGTCACAGCCTGGCGGCAGGACATACACCGCCATCCCGAACTCGGCAATCGGGAAACGCGCACCGCGGCACTGGTCGCCGAACATCTGCGCGCCCTCGGGCTCGAAGTGAAAACCGGTGTCGCCCACACCGGCGTGGTGGCGTTGCTCCGGGGCGGCAAACCGGGACCAGTGGTGGCCTTGCGCGCCGACATGGACGCACTTCCGGTCACAGAAGAAGTCGACATTCCCTACGCGTCGAAGGTAAAAACCATCTGGGCCGGCAAGGAATCGGGCGTAATGCACGCCTGCGGACACGACACCCATGTGGCAATCTTGATGGGTGTGGCCGAGGCCCTCACGTCCATTCGCGACCGATTGCCCGGTACGGTGAAATTCATCTTCCAGCCGGCCGAAGAAGGCCCGCCCCCCGGTGAAGAGGGTGGTGCCGCGCTGATGGTGAAACAGGGGGTCATGGAAAATCCGAAACCGGCGGCGGTGTTCGGCCTGCACATCACTTCCATTCTCGAAACCGGCACGCTCGCCTACCGTCCCGGGCCGCTGATGGCGGCCGCCGATGTGGTGCGCATCACAGTGCAAGGGCGGCAAACCCATGGGTCGGCCCCCTGGTCCGGGGTTGATCCGATTGTCATCGCCTCACAAATCGTGCTCGGCCTGCAAACCATCGTCAGTCGCCAGATCAACGTCACGCAGGAACCCGCGGTAGTCAGCATCGGCGGCATCGACGGCGGCAACCGCTTCAACATCATTCCCGACAAGGTGGAAATGGTCGGCACGGTGCGCACCTTCGACGAAAAAATGCGCGACGATATTCACCGCCGCATCAAACTGACCGCGGAAAACATCGCCGAGGCGAGCGGCGCCACGGCCTCTGTGTCCATCGAAAAGCCCTATGCGGTGACCATCAACGACCCGGCGCTTACCGAAAAAATGCTGCCCACGCTCAAACACGTGGCCGGCGATGCAAACGTGGTGCTTCGTCCGAAGACCACCGGCGCCGAAGACTTTTCCTTCTACGCGCAGAAGGCGCCCGGGTTGTTCTTTTTCCTCGGCGGTTCCCCCAAGGGCACCGACATGACAAAAGTCGCCTACAACCATTCGCCGCGCTTCTTCGTCGAAGACTCCGCAATGAAGCTGGGCGTGCGAGCGTTGTTGCACCTGACGATTGACTATCTGGAAAAACCGTGACGCGTGACAAGTGACGGGTTACGCGTTCCAGTCACCTATCACCTGTCTCTCGTCACCGCCCTTTGAATTTCCTCGCCCATCTCTACCTTTCCGAGCCCGACGACGAGTCGCTGCTCGGCAGCCTGCTGGGCGACTTCGTCAAGGGTTCGCTGGACAATCGGTACAGCCCGGCAATCACCCGGGCGATCGCACAACACCGGAAAATCGACGTGTTCACCGATGCGCACCCGGTGGTCATGCGCGCGAAGTCGCGGGTCACTCCCGAGCGACGGCGCTACGCCGGCATCATGACCGACGTGTTCTTCGACCACTTCCTCGCCAGACACTGGCGGCAATTCCACGACGAATCGCTAGACGAATTCACTTCACGCTTCTATGCCCTGCTGTTGAGCAATCTCTCCTGGTTGCCGGAGAGGCTTCAACACATGGCGCCGCACATGGCACGCCACGACTGGCTGGGCTCTTATGCGCATCTCGACGCAGTGCGGGTTGCACTCGACCGCATGGGCACGCGACTGCGACGGGAGAATCGACTGGCCGGCGCCACCGACGAACTCGAAACGCACTACGCCGAATTCGAATCGGATTTCCGCGAATTCCTGCCGGAAGTGAAAGCGTTTCTGGAAAGGGCCACGGCGCGTGCTGCCTGAGGCAAGCGACCGATGCGGCATCGAGATGCAGGATGCGTGATAGACGGAAAGTGTCCGTGTTATAACATGGGCACTTTCCTTTGATTGACTGTTAGAGAGCAGCCCAGAGCTTCTGGGCAATCAGAGATTCTACTCATCCGGAGAGAGACCACTCCACATGCGCACCCTCGCTCTGAGCACTGCCTTTCTTCTACTAGTTGTCCTCTTGGCGCCATCGGCAAGGGCGGGCGATGCCGCCATGCTGATCGGGACATGGAAGCTGATCGCATGGGAACAAACTCGAGTCGTCGATGAAAGCCGAAAAGTGTTTGCCGATGGCAAGATCGATGGGCGACTGGTCTACGACGCAAACGGAAATATGGCAGTGCAGTACGTTTTTCTAGAGCGCGCGAAGTTCAATGGCAACTCGATCCAAGAGGGCACGCCTGATGAGATTAAAGCCGCCTTCACTTCCTATGGGGCGTACTTTGGTCGATACACGGTTGACGAAGAGAAAAAGGAGGTCACTCACCACGTGGAGGCCAACCTATTCCCTAACTCCAGTGGATCTATTCAGAAGCGGACCTACGAATTAGCGGGGAATAAGCTAACTCTGAAGACCCCGGCTCTCGCGCTTAGGAGTAAAGACGCGACCGTCTACGTTCTCGTGTGGGAAAAGCTTGAGTGAAGTGCACCGGGAGTCATGGGCAGCGCACACCCAACCGGATCAGCGTCGATTATTTTTTCTGAACTCTCCGGGTCTGCGGATAAAAGGCGCTGGAGTCGAATTCCTTTTCCCGTTGGAAACTTTGGCCTCGTATGGGTCATACCGCCAGTAGCTTGCCCTCCACAATTCGAGCCTCGCCAACTTTGCGCGATCGCGGCCGTGGCGCCCGTTAACGCCCCAGTGCTTGCTCGATCTGTATCCGGAATGGTTCATCGCCAAGCGGGTGCCCGTGATATAGAGGGCCACAAAGAGTAAATCTGCTCCGGTACCTTTCGCTGAGAAAATGGACTCCGGTACCTTCCGTTGATACCTCACCATGCCGCGTGCTCTTCTCGCCAGCTCCATCGTCGTCGCAATCCTCGCGATCTTCGCCTTCTGGCCTGGCTATCTTTCCCAGCCTCACGAAACGATAGACAAATACACACACTTCCATGCGTGGACTGCGGCCCTCTGGCTGGTTTTGCTCATCGTTCAGCCAATTCTTGTCATCAAGCGACGTCTCCACCTGCATCGCTGGCTGGGCCGTTTCTCTTTCGTGTTGGCACTCGCGTTCTTGCTGGCCGCCATCCTCCTTGCCCACTTTCGATTGTCCAGCGCAGACGCCAGTTCATTTGCCGGCGCAGCCTTTATTTTGTATTTGCCGATCTCGGCTGCACTGCTGTTCGGCACGTCGTTCGCCCTGGCGATATGGCACCGCAAATCGACACCGCTTCACTCCCGCTTCATGGCGTGCACGGGCCTCATCCTGGTCGACCCGGTTCTTAGCCGGCTGCTGGCCTTTTACGTCGTTGACTTTCCGCAATACTGGCACTACCAGATTTTTCCTTTCGGCATCGAAATCGCGATAGTGATTGACCTTGCGCGAACTATCGCCCCGAACCTTCCATCGCGGAGAGTGTTTTCTGTTTTCGCGATTTTCTACGCGTCAGTGCTTTTGTTATGGTTCATTGCTCCGACCTCTGGACCATGGCTCGCTTTCGCCGCCTGGTTCCGACAGCTACCCTTGACGTAGCCACTCCTCAACCGAGGAGTGCAAAGGTACCGAATTCGAATTGCTTTTCCCGTTGGTGGCCATGCCTCCCAAAACGTCAAATGCCAGTGGCTTGCCATTCACAACCCGTGCGTCGCCAGCACCCATAGTTCGTCCGGCAGCCGCGCGCAGGATGCGCCGAAAGAAACCGGCTGCCTGACCGTAAGTCCCTCTCCGGGCTACGGATTTTTCAACCTGCGTTCGCGGAAAATCCAAACCTCACCTTGGCCCGTAGTGCAGGTGTGGCGCCAACCTGATTGCATTTTCGGGAGGTAGCCATCGAGCGCTGCGCCTGCGAACTCCACATCCACTGTGGAGCAACTCGGCGGGTTGCGGCATTTGCGGTGATTTACCATTGAGGAGAAAATCATGATTGCAAAATTGTTACCGGCTGCCGCCGCACTGGTCGGCGTTCTGGCGGCGGCGATGCCGACGGCCCACGCCGCCAGCCATCGCGAGGCGCCATTCATCACCACCCAACCCAAGGTCGACGG
>JBJXFN010000253.1:0-41937 GCA_046155535.1 Burkholderiales bacterium | reverse complement strand
ACCGTCTGCGCCGTTCCATTACGACCGCTGCCATCAATGGTTCCGCGCACGCTGACCACCATGCCATTTTGCAGATTGGCCGCAGTCTTGGGCGTGTCGTCAATCGAGATACTGGCGGTAGTGTCTTCATAATGAACCCCATTGACGATAACGCTGCCCTTGGTCATAACCCCCATGGACACGCCGGTACCGCCGATTCCACCGCTGTCTACGCTGCCTCCACCCCCGCCGCAGCCCGCAACAATTACCAATGCCGCTACCAGGAATGCTGTTCGAAATTTCGTCCTCATGATTTTTTCTCCTTTGACCGTGGTTCGAGGTCATCTTCAAAATAAAAAATTCCCAGGCCGGCACGCATGCGGCCAGACCCCTCGGCGGCAGGGTTTACGTCACGGTCATGCTGGGAAAGCCAACTGTCGAGGTATTCCATCAAGCCTTGCGCCCGCGCGGCGCTGATAACACGGAATTTATCAACCGCCTCTGTCGGCAAGTTGTCGTACATCAACTTGCGTTGAAATCGCAATTGATCGATATGCGTCAGGTTGTAATCGATGGATTTGATAAGGTCGGAAACATCCGCGCCGAGGATGGAGAGTTTGTCGCTGTCGCTGGCGCGCGGAATGTAGGCTCGCGCCAGAAGTTTGACGCGCCCGTCTTCCATCCTTTGCACGGTTCCCACGTGCAGCAGTTCATCCAGGATCGCGCGGGGCGGCATATCGCCGCTGTGGCGGCGCACCAGTTCCACGAAGGAGGACTTTGGCCCTTCCATCGTTAATGCGAGCGGGGCGCCCTCGCTGTCAACGAAGTCCCGGTCCCGGATCCATCCGGACACAACGCGCGCTGCGCGGTTGTAACGCTCCAGCGCTTCGATGTCCGAGGTACCGGGACTTTCGTTCAGCCTCTGAATGTCCTTGCGCGTCAGCCCGGTCAGAACCGCAATGCGTGAATCGGAGACTTTCCGACCGGGAATGCTGAATTCCTCGCCCGCAGTCTGGACATAGGCTCGCTTGGCCAGCTCGGCAAACGACTGATAGGTCATCCCGTGACGGAGCAGTACACGCGCCAGCGCGCGCAGTATTGCTGACACCGCGTTCATCAGCGCCCCACCGCCGACAACAAGGTCTGCGTTTGCTGTTTGGGAATTGTCTGCCGTTTCCATGAGACTTTCCGCGTTTTCCGTGAATAAATTGGCCTTCATTGGGAAAATTATCCCAATTATGAAAGAAGGAGTCAAATGATTTTTCGATAAGAAACAGCGCCGGGAAGCCTGGGCCCTCCGAAAAATAGGCTAAGTCATTGGAAAATTGGCACAGACTCGTCTGGGACGGTCCTTCCGCAACAATCAAGGACCGACGTTCGATGCGGCACCCGGACGCGGGCGCGAGATTGTTCAGGCTATCTTTGCAACCGCTTCGGTGGATTGCGGCGACTGCTTCCGGACTTTCCTGCCGGCTCGATAATCTTTCCGGTGGTTCAGCAATGTGATGGCGTCACGCCGGCGAATCCGGTATCCGGCGACCGGGCCGGAACTTAGAGCAACTCGCGGCTTGCCAGGTTGCGCATGAGATCAGCGATGCCGAAAGTCCAGGGCGTGACCTTGTCACAGTGGTTCACACGATTCACCAGGGCGCCCAGTGCGTCCGCACGGATGGTGACGACATCGCCCAGTTTGTGGGTAAAACCCTTCCCCGCCTCGTCACGATCCTTCACCGGGGAAAACTGGGTGCCGAGGAAAAGCATGGTTCCGTCCGGATACTGATGGCTGCGATTCACCGCCTGGGCGGCCAGATCAAGCGGATCGCGGCTGATATTTTCCAGATGGCTTTCCCCGGTGAGGTGGTACCCATCGGTGCCCCGCACCTCAACGCGGATATGTGTTCGACGCAGTTCGGCGATTCCGTAGTGGCGGTCGAAAAGCCGTATGAAAGGGCCAATGGCGCAACTGGCGTTATTGTCCTTTGCCTTGCCGAGCAGCAAAGCGCTGCGGCCCTCAAAGTCGCGCAGATTCACGTCGTTGCCCAGCGCCGCGCCGACAACGTTTCCCGCCCGATTGACGGCAAGCACCACTTCGGGCTCAGGGTTGTTCCAGGACGAATCGGCTCGAATGCCAATTTCGGACCCGACACCGACGGCAGACAGCGGCTGGGCTTTGTTGAAGACTTCCGCATCCGGTCCGATGCCGACTTCAAGGTACTGCGACCACAACTGGCGCTGGATCAGGGAATCCTTAAGGCGGGCCGCTTCGGGAGAGCCGGGCTTGACGCTGCCAATGCCGGCGCCAATTTCGGCGCCAATTGACGTGCGGATGTTTTCTGCCTTTGCCGGATCGCCCTTGGCGTGCTCCTCGATCACCCGCTCCACCATGCTGGACACAAAGGTTACTCCGCACGCCCGGATGGCCTGCAAGTCACAGGGCGAAAGCAGGTATGGAAGCGCCGGATCACGCCGGTCGGCGTGCGAGTTGTCAATCAATGCGTTGATGTCGCCCATTGATTTTGACCAGCCCGAGGTCACGGCATGGCGTGCCACCCGGGCGGGTTCAACCTGGTTGAGCAATTCACTGACGGTCGGAAATACGCGCGACAGATCCCACACGGTGGATCGATCGATCAGGATGGGGCTCGGGCCACCCTGCCCAGCCGCGCCCGACGGCGCGGGAACCCAGGCGCGCCCGATCAGGGTCGCACGGTCAACGTCGGAAGGCAAAACGTGTTGTGGGTCGAGTTGCATGGAAAATTTCTCCAGTTCAATTGCGCTTTTGCGTCAGAAAAACGAATTCCGGCGCACACTCGGGCGCGCAGAGAACGACCCAGCCCTCTTTGTCCGTACGAAACCCGACATAGGCATCCAGGCTGTGGCCAAGGTCATTGGTTGCCACCAGCTTTATGATTTTTGCCGGCACTTCAGATTTCGGATAGGTGACTACGTTTTCAGTAAACCACTTGTGTCGTTCGCTCAACTGCGTCGGGCCAAGCGCAACAATTTCGAACCCGGTAAAAAAACGCCCGGCAGGTTCATTACGAGAAGCGGCGGGCGAGTACGCGGGAATCGTGGGAACTTTGAAGAAATTCGCCGGAAACCGCCAGACCCAGCCTTTGGCCGCGTGAATGAGCTGGGCACCAGGCGTGCAACCCAGGGTTGCCACGCTGGAAATCTCTGGTGGGAGGGTTGTCTTGAGTTCGGCGGGAGGGTGCTCGCAATCGATGAGCTTCTGTCCGGCCTCTTCCTCCTCCTCATCGTCAAGGTGGGCCATTGCCAGCCCGCTCGACAATACGATTCCCCATAACAGCAAGCGAATGTTCACGATGTCTCCCGTTCGTTATGCAGGGATTATACCGGGGCCCTTTCCCCGGGATCCTGTGGTTCAATTGGATCACGCAAGATCACGGGAGTCCATGAATGCTTGATCGTTCGCTTGTTTTTCTTGACGTCGAAACCACCGGCGCGACTCCGCATTCTGATCGCATTACGGAAATTGGTATGGTGGATGTGGCCAACGGCAAGGTGCTCCACGAATGGAGCTCCCTGGTCAATCCCGGAATGGCCATTCCCCAAACCATTCAGTCTCTGACCGGCATCACCGATGCGATGGTAGCGGATGCACCTGCCTTTGCCGATCTGGCAGATGATCTTCACCGCCGGCTGGAGGGCAAGATCCTGGTCGCCCATAACGCCCGATTTGACCATGGATTCCTGAAAAATGAGTTTCGCCGGCTGGGCATGCGTTATCAGCCCGAGGTTTTATGCACCGTCAAGCTATCGCGAAAACTGTTTCCGGATGAGCGGCGGCACAATCTCGACAGCCTGATCGCCCGGCACGGACTGCATTGCGAAAACAGACACCGGGCACTTGCCGATGCACGCGCGCTATGGCATTTCACGCAGAAGATTTACCTCGATCTGGACGCCGGACTGATCCAGCTTGCTGTCGAAGAACTTTTGAAAACGCCGTCGCTTCCGCCGGGCCTGGAGGCCACGGTCCTGGAAAACATTCCGGAAGGAGCCGGTGTGTACGTATTTTTTGGCGAGAATGACATTCCGCTTTATGTCGGTAAAAGCACGAACCTGCGCGCCCGGGTTCTGTCGCATTTCCAAAGCGATCACCGGGCCGCCAAAATCATGCGCTTCTCGAAGGAGATCACCCGCATCGAAACCATCGAGACCGCTGGAGAACTGGGCGCGCTGGTCAGGGAAGCACAACTGGTCCGTCACCTGTCGCCTGTGCACAATCGGCGAGTGCGCCGAAACAACGAATTGTGTGCGTTCCATTGGGACCCGGTGGACGGCCCGAGGATTCCGGCCACCGTGGGACTTCAGGATGTAATTCTTGCCGAGACCAGTAATCTCTACGGGACGTTCCGCTCCCGTCGCGCTGCCTTCAATGCGTTGCGAGAGATTGCCGACGAATATCAGCTGTGTCACATCGCTACCGGACTCGAGAAAGGCTCCGGTCCTTGCCTGGCGAATCAACTCAATCAATGCCGGGGTTATTGCATCGGCAGGGAGACGGAAATCTCGCATTCGATGCGCATGACGGAAGCACTACAGGCTCTGAAGCTTCAAAGCTGGCCCTTCGCCGGTCGCATCGGGCTCCGGGAACACGACGCCGGCGTCAGCCACGGCGAAGTCCACGTGCTGGACCACTGGTGTTACGTGGGGACACTGCGGGGACAAGAAGACATCTTTGACGTGATGCAAACCCGCCACAAGCCCACGTTTGACTACGACACCTACAAGATCCTGACCCGTTACTTCAAATCCATGCCGCGGAACGTGGAGATCGTTCCGCTGCCGTAGAACGGGCGCGTTCTCGCTCCCGCCTGCGCCGCTCTGTCTCGAATAGGTCCGATTTCAGTGCGCCAGCAAAAACTGCAGCACGGCCCGGCTGAATGTTTCCGGCTGCTCCAGGTTGGAAAGATGCGAAGCCGAAGGGATGATCACCAATTCGGAACCGGGAATCGCCTCACATATGGCTTTTGACATGGCCACTGGCGTGCCGGCGTCCTGCTCACCCACAACAACCTGGACCGGAGAAGTAATCGCGCCCAGTTTCGCCGTCAAATCGAGCCGGCGGATGGCGTGGCAACAACCGGCATAACCCGTCGCCGGTGTGCTGCGGATCAGCTTAGCCACGCGCGCCATCATCGCCGGATTGGCGGCAATATACGGTTCGGTAAACCAACGCTTGAGTGTCGGCTCAACCAGCGGTTCCATGCTCTGTTCCATCGCCGTGTTGATGCGTCCCTCCCAGAGTGCGCCCGCTTCCGGCGGGATCCGGCTGGAGGTGTCACACAACACCAGGCTTCGCAATCGCCCGGGATGCTGGAGGGCAAACGTCTGGCCGATCATGCCGCCCATCGACAATCCGACGAAATGCGGCTTTTCAATCTTCAATCCGTCGAGCAGCCCCAGAAGATCGTCCGCCAGCATGTCGAGGGAATACGCGCCCGATGGCGCATCACTTGCGCCATGGCCGCGGGTATCAAAGCGCAGCACCCGGAAATGTTTTCGGAACAGAGGGACCTGCTCCTCCCACATGGACAGATCGCAGGCCAGCGAGTGACTCATGACCAGCCATGGCCCATCTCCTTCCACCGCATAATTTATCTGGATACCGTTGGTCGCAAGTTTCATTCTGACGCTCCGAAGGAGCGAAGAAGTGTAGTGTCACCCGCCGGATTCGGCAACACGCCGCATTTCCATCACAAGTGTCGTAACATCTTTGTCGGAAAAACCCAAAAGGAGGAATTTCATGAGACTGGTTCAGTTCATCGACAACAAAGGTACGCCCGGGGTTGCCCGCGTCGACGACGACGGATCGAATTTGATTGTCCTCGCCGGGGTTCGCAGCACTTACGAACTGGCGACAGCTGCGGTTCGCTCCGGCCATTCCCTGGAAAGCGAAGCACGCACCCGGGACAGTGGGAACAAGGTGCGTTATGAAGAGGTCGTCCGGCAGGCACGACTGCTGCCCCCCCTGACTCATCCCGACCCCTACCACTGCCTGATCACGGGCACCGGCCTGTCGCACCTGGGCAGCGCCGCGGCACGTGACTCCATGCATGCCAAATTGCAGAAACAGGAAGCCGAATTGACCGACTCGATGAAGATGTTCAAGTGGGGCGTGGAGGGGGGCAAGCCGACCGGCGGCAAAATCGGCACCGCGCCAGAGTGGTTTTACAAGGGTGATGGCCGCTGTGTGGTGCCACCCGGCGGCGCGCTCGAATTGCCGCCCTATGCGCTTGATGGCGGCGAAGAAGTCGAAATTGTCGGCCTGTACATCATCGGCAATCGCGGGCAGGTCCTGCGCGTTGGCTTTGCGCTGGGCAACGAATATTCCGATCACGTGATGGAGAGGCAGAATTACCTCTATCTTGCCCATTCCAAGCTTCGTCAATGCTCGTACGGACCAGAACTCCTGATCGGCGATCTACCCAAGTCGGTGACCGGTCGCGCCCGGCTGTTGCGTGGCGACCAGGAACTCTGGGCGGAAGACTGGCTCTCGGGCGAAGACAATATGTGCCACTCGTTGGCAAACCTGGAACACCATCACTTCAAGTATCGGGATTTTCGCCAGCCCGGCGACGTGCATGTGCATTTCTTTGGCGCCGCGACCGGCAGTTTTACGAAAAAAGTGGAAACCCGCGTCGGCGATATCTTCGAGATTCATTCCGCACAGTTTGGACAACCGCTGCGCAACACGCTTGCCCCGGCAAGGGAGAAGGCTGCGGCCATTACGGTGCAAGCGTTGTGACCGATCTGCACGTGATTTTCGGCACCGGACCGCTTGGACTGTCGGTGATGCGCGAACTGCGAAACCGCGGAAAAGCGGTGCGCATGGTCAATCGTTCCAGCCACGTGCGCTTTGAGAAGGATGCCTCCACGCAGGTCGGCGGGATTAACGCCGCCGACCCGGCGCAGTGCCGCGAAGCCTGCGAAGGAGCGTCTGTGGTCTATCACTGCATCGGCCTGCCTTACCCACGCTGGACGGAATTCGCCGCGATTGCGTCAGGCGTCGTCGAAGGCGCCGCCAGCGCGGGCGCAAAACTCATCTACGCCGACAATCTCTACGCCTACGGCGCGGTTGAAAAACCGATGACGGAAGAACTCCCGCTGACGGCCACGACGAAAAAAGGCCGCATCCGCGCCGGCATCGCGCAGTTCCTGATGAGCGCTCACGAGAACGGGAAAGTTCGCGTTGCAATCGCCCGTGGCTCGGATTTTTTCGGACCCTTCGCCACCGATGCCGCGATAATGGGCAGCAGGGTGTTTGGCCACGCGCTGGCCGGCAAAGCCGCACAATTCATAGGCAATCCCGACCGGCTGCATACCTACACGTTCCTTGACGATTTCGGAAGAGCCCTGGTCACGCTGGGAGAACACGAGGACGCGCTGGGCAAGGCCTGGCATGTGCCAAGCGCACCGGCCATAACGACACGCAGTTTCGTGAAAAACGTCTTTGCTGCGCTGGGAAAACCGGCAAAGCTGATCGTGGCGCCGAAATTTGTGATGACTTTTCTCGGGATGTTTAACGACGAGTTGCGCGAGATGCGCGAAATGAATTATCAGTTTGAGAGAGATTTCGTGATGGACTCGACGCGCTATGAAACGAGGTTTGGTGCGAAACCTACGCCGATCCCGGAAGCAATCGAAGCAACACTGCGCTGGTATCGCAGGCGCTAACCCCTACCCGGCCGGAACCGGTGGAAGATTCATGAGCCGGAGGTGGTGTGGAACGCCCCCGCGGACTCCAGACTTATTTCGCGGGAGGCCTGGTCTTGACGTTTTCGATCAGGGCGTAAGCCGAGTGATTGTGGATGGATTCGAAATTCTCTGACTCCACCACGTAGGCGTCGATGCGAGCGTCCTCATTCAATGCAGTGGCTACATCACGCACCATATCCTCGACAAATTTCGGATTGTCATAGGCGCGCTCGGTGACATATTTTTCGTCGGGGCGCTTGAGCAACCCGTATAGTTCACAAGAAGCCTGCTCCTCGGCGATGCGCACGATGTCTTCGATCCAGACATGGACATTGGTGCGCGCGGAAATCGTGACGTGCGAGCGTTGGTTGTGGGCGCCGTATTCCGAGATCTTCTTGGAACACGGACACAGGCTGGTGACCGGAATCACCACTTTCATCGTGAAATCGTACTTTCCGCTCACTATCTCCCCGACAAACGTCACTTCGTAATCCATCAGGCTTTTTACACCGGACACCGGTGCCGCCTTGTTGATGAAGTAGGGAAACGTCATTTCGATGATGCCGGATTCCGCCTCCAGCCGTTTGACCATATCTCGCAGCATGGTCTGGAAGGACTCGACTGAAATCTCGCGTTCGTGGGAATTCAGGATCTCCACAAATCGCGACATGTGGGTGCCCTTGAAATTGTGCGGCAACCCCACGTACATGTTGAAGTTCGCGATGGTGTGCTGGACCCCATCGCTGCGGTCGGCCACGCGCACCGGATGCCGGATGGACTTGATGCCGACTTTGTCGATCGCCAGGTGCCGCGTATCGGCCAGGTTCTGGACATCGGGAATGGCAAAACCGTCGGGGGAATTCATGAGGGAGCCCTCAAGGTAGTTGGCGGAATTATAGTCGCCAATAATAGTTGAGTAAACTACTCGACTAATTTCCGCTCGATGGAAGCCCGGACGCCATCGGCGTCCAGACCGCAATCTTTCAACAACCTTCCAGGATCCCCGTGCTCAATGAAGCGATCGGGCAATCCCAACTGCAAAAACTTCCCGCCAATGCCTTGTTTTTGCATGAATTCAAGCACTGCGCTGCCGGCTCCGCCCAAAATCGTGTTTTCCTCCACACTCACCAGCAACTCGTGGTCCGCGCAAAGCGACCGGATCAGGTCTTCGTCCAGCGGTTTGACGAAGCGCATGTTGGCAACCGTCGCATTCAGTTTTTCCCCGGCAGCCAGGCAAGGCGCCAACATGGATCCAAAAGCCAAAATGGCCACCCGCGTCCCTTGGCGTCGAATTTCTCCCTTGCCGAGCGGCAAGGGCTGCATTTCAGGCACCAGAGCCTGTCCAGGGCCGGTGCCTCGCGGGTATCGGACCGCCACCGGAGCATCGATTTGAAAGCCGGTGTAGAGCATCTGACGGCATTCGTTTTCGTCACTCGGCACCATGACCACCATGTTCGGCAAGCAGCGCAGATAACTCAAATCGAAACTGCCGGCGTGCGTGGCACCGTCGGCACCCACGAGGCCGGCGCGATCGATGGCAAACAACACAGGAAGGTTCTGGATGCAAATATCGTGGATAAGCTGATCGTAGGCGCGCTGGAGGAACGTCGAATAAATGGCCACGACCGGCTTGAGCCCTTCGCACGCCATTCCTGCCGCGAAAGTCAATGCGTGCTGCTCCGCAATGCCCACATCGAAGTAACGACCCGGATAGTCCTGGGAGAACTTCACCAATCCTGAGCCTTCTCGCATTGCGGGGGTTATACCGATCAACCGCGAATCGAGTGCGGCCATGTCGCAAAGCCAGTCGCCGAACACCTGGGTGTAACTGATCTTGGTCGGTATCTTGACGGTGATGCCGGCCTGGGGGTCGAATTTGGCCACGCCGTGATACAGAATCGGGTCTTCTTCCGCCGGCTCGTAACCTTTTCCCTTGCGCGTTACAACGTGCAGAAATTGAGGGCCCTCGAGCTTCCTGAGGTTGCCCAGCGTGGACACCAGAACATCGAGATTGTGCCCATCGATGGGCCCGATGTAATTGAAGCCGAATTCCTCGAACAGGGTCCCCGGTGTGACCATCCCCTTGACGTGCTCTTCCGCGCGTTTGGCAAGCTCCAGCACCGGCGGCATGACACCCAGGACTTTTTCGCTGGTTTTCCAGGCCGCTGCATAAAAGCGCCCCGACATCAGTTTTGCCAGGTAATTGTTCAATGCCCCGACATTCTCCGAAATCGACATGTCATTGTCGTTGAGCACGACCAGCAAATTCGTATCCATTGCGCCGGCGTTGTTCAAGGCCTCGAAGGCCATGCCGGCAGTCATCGCGCCATCTCCGATGATCGCCACCACACGCCGGGAATCCCCTTTCAGGCCCGCTGCCACCGCCATGCCGAGCGCGGCACTGATGGAGGTACTGGAATGCGCCGTGCCAAAAGTATCGTAGGGGCTCTCATCCCGTTTCGGAAATCCGCTCAGTCCGCCGTATTGTCGCAAGCTCGACATGCGGCCGCGCCGGCCAGTGAGGATTTTGTGGGCATAGGTTTGGTGGCCGACATCCCAGACCAGCCGGTCTTCTGGAGTTTCGAACACGTAATGCAGCGCGACCGTCAATTCCACGGTACCCAGATTCGAGGACAGATGCCCGCCGGTGTTGGCGACCGAATTCAGCAGGAATTCCCTGAGTTCGCGGGCCACCTCCGGCAATTGCCGGCGATCCAGGGCGCGCAGGTCCGCAGGGCTGTTTATTTTTTCGAGTAATTCGTACATGGGCCGGCAGGTTGGATTCAGAAATTGCGTGCGACGACAAATTCCCCGAGTTCGCGCAGACGACCACCCTGGCCAGGCAATGCGTCCAGCGCCGCGAGCGCGCGATCTCGCAAGACTGTGGCCATCTCCCGGGCTTTGGCTACGCCGAGCGCACTGACATAGGTCGGTTTGTTGTTCCGCGCGTCCTTGCCGGCGGTTTTCCCCAGCGTTGCAGTGTTGGCTTGTGCATCGAGCACATCATCCACCACCTGGAATGCAAGTCCAATGAGCTTCCCGAATTGATCCGCCTCTGCGATCTGGGACGCGCTCAGTGCGCTTCCGCATTGCGCACCCAACACCACCGCGGCCCGGATCAAAGCGCCCGTCTTGTGCATATGCATGAACTCCAGTTCGTGGACGGTGAGCGACTTGCCCATCGAGGCCAGATCGATCGCCTGACCGCCTGCCATGCCGCGGGAGCCGCTGGCGCGCGCCAGTGTCTCGACCATGGACAGATGTTTGTCCGTCCGGTCCGCAAGCGGGATTTCACACATGATCTGGAATGCAAGGCTTTGAAGACTGTCGCCAACCAGCAGCGCGGTGGCCTCGTCAAATTCAACATGCACCGTGGGCTTGCCCCGCCGCAGCACATCGTTGTCCATCGCCGGCAGATCGTCATGCACCAGCGAATACGCATGGATCATTTCAACGGCCGCCGCCACACGTTCCACCTTACAGGGGTCGGCCTGCGCAACTTCACCTGCAGCAAATGCCAGCAGCGGGCGCACCCGCTTACCTCCTCCCAGCACGGCATAGCGCATCGCCGCGTGGAGGCGCTCTGGCGCATGCGTCGCGAGGGGCAGAAGGTCTTGCAGCAGGTTCTCGACGTATGCCTGGCGTTCCGCCATCCAGCTTTTGAAATCAGTCGGTACCGTCGCCACCTTTGAAATTCTGCAATGTACCAGCCTCGAGAATTTTGACCTGTTGCTGTGCCTGTGCAATCTGGGCTTGGCAAAACTGGAGCAATTCCGCGCCCCTCTTGTAGGCGGCCAGCGACTGTTCAAGTGGGAGCTGTCCAGCCTCCATGGAGGCGACAATGCCCTCGATCTCTGCGAGAGCTGTTTCGAAGGACAGCGGCTTTTGTGCCTTGGGTTTGGACACGGTCAGTTGAAAACGGCGAGGAGTTCGGGCATGAAAGGAAAGAGGTCGTAAAAATAGCTTATCCATGGAACCCGGGTCAACGTATGCAATGCCAAAATTTCACGCGTCGTTCGTCGGCGACTCGACTGTGGCCGTTGCGCGGGGTGGGGATTTGGGCCAAAATGGCTATGGAAATTCCGCCCCAGAATGTGGCATGCGCCGGGGGCGGTTTTTTTATCGTGTTTTTTGGCTGAAATCCAAGGGACATCCGCATTATGTCTGATTTGGCAAACGTTTCCTCTCTGACGCGAACACCCGTGCAGTTGCCGGTAAGTTGGTATTTCGATCCGGCCATCGCCGAATTGGAGAAAAAGTTGTTGTTCCGGCAGGGCCCAGGCTATGTTGGACACGAATTGATGGTGCCGGACGTTGGCAACTATCGCACGATCGAATCGGCAAACCACGCCAGGTGCTCGTTCACAATGCCGATGGTGTGGAGCTGATTTCCAATGTGTGCCGCCATCGCCAGGCGATCATGCTCAAGGGACGGGGCACGGCGGAGAACATCGTCTGCCCTCTGCATCGCTGGACTTATGACCTGTCCGGCCGCCTGCTCGGCGCGCCGCACTTTCCTGGCAATCCCTGCCTGGACCTGGCGAAAACACCCCTGACTTCCTGGAATGGCCTGTTGTTCTCCGGACCACGCAGCCCTCACACCGATCTTGCCAAACTGGGCGTTCTCGCCGACCTGGATTTTTCCGGCTATGCGCTGGATCGGGTGTCAATCGAGGAGTATCCCGTCAACTGGAAAACCTTTGTCGAGGTTTATCTCGAGGACTACCACGTCGCGCCGTTTCACCCGGGTCTCGGGCAATTTGTGAACGCGGACGATCTGAAGTGGGAGTTCGGCGAGTGGTACAGCGTGCAAACAGTCGGCATCAATCAGGCGCTCGGCAAGCCCGGCACCAAGGCCTACCAGAAGTGGCATGAAGCCGTTCTGCGATACAACAATGGGGAGATGCCCAAACAGGGCGCCATCTGGCTTACTTACTATCCCAACGTGATGGTGGAGTGGTATCCCAACGTGCTGGTGGTCAGCACCTTGATTCCACGCGGCCCCGAGCACTGCACGAACGTGATTGAATTTTACTACCCGGAAGACATCGTTCTGTTCGAACGCGAATTCGTTGAGGCCGAACAGCTCGCTTACCGTGAAACTGCAAAGGAAGACGAAGAAATTTGTGTGCGCATGACCGAGGGACGAAAGGCCCTGTTTACCCAGGGCCGCAACGAGTTCGGGCCCTATCAGTCACCGATGGAGGACGGGATGATTCACTTTCACGAGTTTTTGCGCAAACATCTGACGCCCCAGGTATAGGGGAGAGGATCGAAGGCTAAAGTTCGAGCCACGAAGGCTTACACCCTTCACTCTTTCCCCTCCACGCCTCTATCTCACCATTCAGGCCTTATGACCTACACCACACTGATATCGGTTGCCGAACTCGCCTCACATCTGGATGACCCGAACTGGGTAATCTTCGACTGCAGGCACGAACTGACAAACCCGGATTTCGGCAGCAGGGCTTATGCCGAGTCACACCTGCCCAATGCCCGGTTTGCACATGTCGACGAGAATCTCTCCAGCCCTCCTTCGGGAACCAACGGACGTCACCCGCTGCCAGATCCGCAGGTATTCGTGGATTGGCTGGGCAGCGCAGGCGTATCCGGAGACAAACAAGTCGTTGGTTATGACAACGCCGGAGGCGTTTACGGATCGCGTCTTTGGTGGATGCTGCGCTGGATGGGTCATACCCGGGTCGCGGTGTTGAACGGCGGTTGGCAGGCCTGGACAGCGGCGGGACAATCTGTCACTCGCCAGTTGCCAAAGGTAAAGCCTGCCAAGTTTCCCGGTCGCCCGGACCGCTCGTGGGTGGATGCCGATTACATACTGAAGAATCTGCATTCACCGGCCATGCGGCTCATCGACGCACGAAGCAATGATCGTTTTCACGGACAAAACGAAACGATTGATCCGGTTGCCGGACACATCCCGGGGGCGCTCAACTTTTTCTTCAAGGAAAATCTGGACGCCCAGGGATTTTTCAAGCACCCCGAAGCGCTGCGCAAGAACTTTTCGTCCCTCCTTGGCAATACACCATCCGCCAACGTGGTGCATCAATGCGGGTCCGGCGTGTCCGCCTGTCACAACCTGCTGGCGATGGAAATAGCGGGTATGCCGGGCTCCCGACTGTATCCGGGTTCCTGGAGCGAATGGATCGCGGATCCGTCTCGCCCGATCAACAGGTAATTGCTCGCCGCGTCGAGGAATGTTTGCCGATGCGCTGGTGATTGTCCACGCAGGCATCGTTGTTTTTGTGGTGGGCGGCCTGCCATTCATCTGGCTGGGAGCCTGGCGCCGGTGGCCCGCGATACGCAATTTCCGATTCCGCGTGGTTCACCTGGGCACCATCGTTTTCGTGGCGCTCGAGTCCTTGCTGGGGATAACCTGCCCACTAACCCTTTGGGAACACGCGCTGCGCGAACGCGATGTCGGGCACGGATTCATCGCGCATTGGGTAAATGAATTTCTGTATTACGACCTGCCAGGCTGGGTTTTCCTGTGCGCTTACCTGCTATTCGCCCTGGCCGTCGCGGCAACCTTTCTGTTGATTCCACCCGAATCCGGGCGCAGGAATACCGAATAATCCGGTTTGTGCCGATCAGGCAAGCATATCCGCCCAGATGTTTCGGCCCCATGCTTCAGCATAATGGCCTTCGAGTTCGTTCGCTTCCGAGGACACGCCGCTCGCCCCGGGCACCACTTCCATCGTTTTCTTGTCGGCGTTGTAGCCATGCACGGAAGCCACGTGAATGACGTCCTTGTCACTGACAAAACTGTAGCAAGTATTGGTCAACATCGGCCGGTCATTAACATCTTCGCCGTGGAGCAAAGCCACGATGGCCGCCGCACAGACCTTGGCATGCTGGTTGGCCATATGTCCAGATTTGGGCATGAGCGGCGCGGCCATGATTGCATCGCCCAGCACATGGACATTTTTCATCGCAAGTGATTCGTAGGTCAGAAAGTCCACGCCGCACCATTTGTTATTGACCGTGATCAGCCCCGCATCGCGGGCGATTTTACCGGCACGCTGGGGAGGAATAATGTTCAGGACATCTACCTTGACATCGTCGAAAGTCAGCTTCGCGGTCAAGGTGCCAACATCCACGCCTGCCAGTTCACTATTTGGCCGATACTCGACAATGCCCGGGTAGTGCTCGGCCCAGATTTTGGTGAAAAGGCCTTTCTTCGACACCACTTCTTCATTCGCATCCAGAATCAGTACTTTCGATTTGGGTTTCTGCGTCTTAAAGTACCAGGCTACTTGGCAGGCGCGCTCATAGGGTCCGGGCGGGCATCGATAAGGCGCCTTCGGAACAGTGATGGCGTAGACACCTCCATTGCGCATGGTTTCCAGTTGGCGGCGCAGTGCCAGGGTTTGCGGCCCAGCTTTCCAGGCATGCAAGATCCTGGCTTGCGCCGAAGCCGATTCCAGCCCGGGCACTTCTTCCGGCAGCAGATCGATCCCAGGCGCAACAATCAAGCGGTCGTAATGGAGCAGGCTGCCGCCGGTCAAGCGCACCGTATGGCTGGCAGCGTCGATGGCAATTGCCTGATCGCGAACAATCCTGACCCCGTGCACGGACTTAAGCGCGTCATACTGCCGGGTCAGTTCCTCGATCTGCATCACCCCGGCCAGAACCCGATTCGATAGCGGACAGGAAACAAAGGCCGGGCTTCTTTCGACCAACACCACCTCGATATCCGGGCCCCACATCCGCAGATATTTCGCCACGGTCGCACCGGCAAACCCGCCGCCAATGACAACCACCCGGCCCGCGGACCCCGCCGCGCTCGCACGACCGATGCCACCGGACAAAACCACCGTGGCGGACAACCACTTGACGAAATCGCGACGCTTGAAAGTCATTTTCCCCTCCTTGCCGGCGTTATCTTGGAGACTGCGCTGCGAAATACTCGGCAATGCGTTCGACCTGTTCGTCGGTGTAACCCTTCGCATGCTGGTGCATGACGGTTGCCGGCCGGGTTCCTGCCTTGAATTCCTTCATCGCATTCACGATAAGGGTTTTATCCAGTCCGGCCAATTGGGGCATTCCACCTTCGCTGCGACCCTGGGTGCCATGGCATCCGGTGCAAGTCGCCGCCCAATTGCGGCCCTGAGGGTTATCCGCCGCCCGCGCGGAGCCCACAGCCGCAATCGCGAAGTAGACGCTCATAAACAGACTGATTGATGCACGCATTCGAAATCCCTCCGTCCATGCCCTGCATTTCATTGCCATGGTAACGCTCCACGGCGCTGGCGAACAGTCCTTGACGTCGCCGCCATTTTGTCACGGCTCGGGCGTAATTCCGGGATTACCCGCAACGCCAATAAGCCGTGGCACGTTGACCCGAATCGGCGCGACGGTTTTTTTGTCCTTGAGCCAGGCCTCCACCACTTCCCATACCGGTTCGCCCTGGGCGTCCTCGGTCACTGGCGCCCACCCTGCCACCTTGTATTTCTTCTCGCTGGAAATTGGCACGCCGGCCAGCCGCAGGTCCTGGATTCGAGAACCCATTTCCGCTGCCGGCTCGCACGCATAACTCAATCCCCCTACCCGCACCATATCGCCGCCTTGCTGATAATAAGGGTCGGGATTGAAAAGATTATCGGCAACATCCTCCAGGATGGCCTTGATGCGCTCGCCGGTCAATTCGTTGGTGACAACGTGAGGATAAGTGATCGCAGTCTGGCTCATGACGTCCTCGCGGGTGATCGCCTGTCCGGGCAACAATGTTGTGCCCCAGCGAAAGCCCGGTGAAAACGCAATGGGCACGTCCTTCACCGCCATGAGCGCATCGAGTATCAATTGATCGAAGCTGCCGTTGAAATTGCCGCGCCGGTATAACAGCCCGCCGCTGGTCGCCAGGGGCTCCGCTAATTTGCGCGCAAACGGCAGACGAACACGCTCAATCAGCGCCGCCATCGCCGCATCCGCCGGCAGCAGATTGGAAAATACCGGCAGCAACCGATAACGATAATCCGCAAGTTTCTTGCCTTTGACCTCAAGGTCCAGCACCGCGAGAAATTTTCCGTTGGAGCCTGCATTTGTGACGAGAGTCTTGCCGCCGGGGTTGCTTACCAGGATCGGCGCAGGCATCCCATCGTGAGTATGGCCGCCGAGAATGGCGTCGATGCCGCTCACGCGCGAGGCGAGCTTCAAATCCACGTCCATGCCATTGTGTGAAAGCAGCACCACAACTTGTGCACCTTTTTTGCGTGCCTCGTTCACCGTCTGCTGCATCTGCGGCTCGCGGATGCCAAACGACCAGTCCGGAATCAAGTGACGCGGATTGGCGATGGGGGTATAGGGAAATGCCTGGCCGATGATCGCCACCGCCACGCCGTTGACTTCGCGCGTGACAAAGGCCGGGAACGCCGCTTCGTCGAATTCGTGGCTGCGGATATTCTGCGCAACAAAATCAATCTTGCCTTTGAAGTCCCCGCCGATTACCTCATTCACGCGCGGCGCGCCGTAGGTGAACTCCCAGTGCCCGGTCATCACATTCACACCGAGCGCGAGACAGGCCTCCACCATGTCCTGGCCTTGCGTCCACAGCGCGCTCGCTGAGCCTTGCCAGGTATCCCCGCCATCTAGCAGGAGCGCGCCGGGGCGCGATGCGCGCAGGCGTTTAATGAGCGTGGCCAGATGCGCGAAGCCGCCGACTCTTCCGTAGGTGCGGGCCGCGGCGTCGAAATCCAGAAACGAAAAAGCATGTGCCTGCGCGCTCGCCGCGGGCACGCCGAAATGCTTCAGCAGAGCCTCGCCCACCAGATGCGGCGGCTTGCCCAGGCTCTCGCCCAGGCCGATGTTCATGCTCGGTTCGCGGAAATGCAGCGGCAATAATTGCGCGTGGCAGTCGGTGAAGTGCAGCACACTCACGTTACCAAAGCGCGGCAAGTCGTATAACGCGTCCGTATCGCCAGCCAGCGCCGCCCGCCGCTCCAGAGCCAGGCCGGATGCACTGGCGATCGCCAACAGGCGCAGGAAATCGCGGCGGTTCAGACTCATGAGATCACGGGGTCACGGGATCACAAGATCACTGCACCGTGTATCACTGGTTGACTGGTGATTGCGGGTCGAGCAAGTAGGCCACCGTGTGCGCGACTTGTTCCGGCGTAAGCCACTTGTTATGGCCAAAGCGCGGCATTGGGGAGCAAGGGAAATAGGCCTGGGCGTTGTATATTTTTTCGTACGTGTACTTGACCATCTCGGGCGAAACACCGCGCAGCTTGCCAAAGCGGTTCAGGCTCGGACCCAGATTCCCGGCGGCGACTTCTTTCGCGTCCAGCACATGGCAGGCATAACAATTGCCACCGCGGCGTGTATCCGGACGGTCCGGCTGAATCGTGCCGATGTGGCCACCGCTGCCGATGGAAGCAAGCTTCTCGCCCTCCTTCCAGTTACCCATGAGCTTTCCATCCGTCGGATAACGCATGGCGGCAAACTGCGAAGCGGCGATTTTCTGCGCTACTTCCGCGGGCGGGCTGTTGCGGTAACGGCTGCACCACTGCATTGCTTCGTCTTGCGACAGGCGCTCGGCCCACTCTTCCGGCGTGGCGGTGGTGAAGGAGCGCTTCATGATTTGTTCGACTTGCGCTTCACCCGCCTCGTCGGCCAGCACCGGCGCAGGCCCAGCGACAAGTGTCAGAATCAATAAGATCTTTTTCATGGCCCGCCCCTTCAGCGCTTGATGCCCGGCGCATTGAGCTTCGCGCCGCTGGCGTTCTTTTGCAAATAAACCTGAAGTGCGATGATCGCCTCGGAAGTGAAATCCGCGTCCGGCAGGCGCATCTGGCGCAGGCAGTCGATGAGCCGCCGCTCCATACCCCACACCGCACCTTGTGATACTCGATAGGCGGGCCATTCGGCCATGGATTGTCGCGCGCCTTCGGTGGTCATTAGATTCGGCAACTCCTGCAAGCGGATACGCTTGGCTTCTTGCGAATGGCAGGTCGCGCAGGCAAAATCAAGCGGCCCGGAGCGGCGCTGGAACAAGCCCTCGCCGATGGCATACATCGCCGCTTCGCTCGCATGCCGTGCCGGCACGTCGATGCTGGCGCCATGGGATTGCGTGGCGACAAAAGTCACCAGCGCCTCCATGTCCGAGCCAGGTTTGTACCAGCCGTGCGTGGCTTGCTCCAGACTGAGGCCTTGCAAGGTCTGCATGCAGGTGACCAGCCGGGACTCGACGTCCTGCACCTTGCCGGTGTCGGCGAAATAGCGCGGCAGTTGCGCATAAGCGCCCTCTACCACGCCCGCGCCAAGGCCCAGATCGCAGCGCTCCAACGTGGCGTTTTTCGCCCCTCGCGGCTTTTTCCATAACGTCTCGCCCTGCATTTCCAGCAGCTCCGCCGGATTCCCATCCTTGAGCATATCGCGGTATTTGGCGATTTCCCGAGAGGCTGCGCTGTCCTCGCCTGGGGCCGATGCGGCCATACCCAGCCCTGCGCTCAACGCCAGCAAATGTACTCCCTTGCGTATCCATTCAAGTTTCATGATCCAAGCCCGGCATGGGTTGCGAATTCTTAAATCGAATTTTTCAAACAATGGTGGATTCGTCGCTGCGCGTCTCGCCGGTGTTATCCGTCCAGGTCAGTTTGACTCTATCACCCTTGACAGCGCCGGCGAATTTGAACACCAGAAATGGATTGGCGGATACCGCCGGCCCCCACTGCGCGGAGAGCACTTCGCGTTCGCGACAGATGGCGCTGACTTTTTGAATGAAGTGCGCCGGAATCAGTTCGCCCGCGGCGTTCTTGCGCCGCCCGGTTTCCATGTGATGACTCATGAGGGCCTTAACTTCAACCACGCCGGCATCGAACCGGGCACGGATTTTCATCGGATTAGCCATCGCACATTCTCCTTGGGTAGGGTACCGTCTTCAGCCGCCGCAGCCGCCGAGCGTGATCTTGATTTCTTTCACCGCGTAGACAAACTTGCCGCCGGTCTTGACGAGCGCATAGACATTGCTGGTTTGTGCCATTTTCACCCGCGTCTGCACGTCGGCCAGTGTGCCTTCAGGAATCGTAAAACTCGCCGCGAGCAGGTTCGGATTTTTTTCGATCAGGATCGCGATCATGCTCACCCCGGGAAGGCTCGCGCTCACAGTGACGGGCACCACGGCGCCATTCTCGGCGATTTCGGGCGCGTCGATGGCGATATCGGCGCCGCTGGCAGGTTCATCGCCGTTCAGGGCCCTCATCAGCTCCGGCAGTGTCGTGGCATCAAACGCTGCTTTGTTCCAGGGTTCCGCCCGCAGCTCTCTGGGCTTGATCAACCCTGCAGCGGCAAGCCACATGAACAAACCCGTGCCGCCCGTGCTTTTGATGAATTCCCGTCGTTGCGTAGGCATCTCTTCTCCTTGAAATTTCTGCGCGTAATTCGGATGCTCAGGGCCGCGCGCCGGACAGCAGCCACTGCACGATGTCACGCAAATCGCTCTCGGCGACATGGGACTGCGGCGGCATCGGCACCGGCCCCCAAGCTCCCGAGCCGCCCTCGCGGATTCTCTCCAGCAAGGCCTGCGCCGCGTCGTCCCGACCCTGCCATTTTTTCGCCACCTCACGCAATGCTGGCCCGACGATTTTCTGCTCGATGCCATGACAGGCGGTGCAGGCGTGTTGTTTGATGAGTTGCCTGACCCTGGTCTGCGAATCCGCGACCGCCACTGTGGCGGCCCCAGCCGAGTCAGTTAGCGCCGCGCGTGCGGCGGCCAGCGCACCCTCGAGCGCGGGCCGCGTGGTGTCTGCGCCGCGATAAGGCCCCAGCGCGCGCACCTGCAAGGCCAGATTGCCATGTGCATTGCGCACGTAATCCGGCAAGCCGGCGGGCGCCTGCGGCGGAACCGGGCAATCTTTCATGCAGGCGGTGTTCATCACGTCTGGTTTTCCATCCACACGCTTGAAGCCGTGATCCTCGCGGAAACCCTCGCGATTGGGCATCCTGACGGCGAGAATGGACTGCTCATCGAGCACCGCCTCCTCGGGCAGAATTTCGTTCAGGTGCAACACGTAAGCGGTGAGCGCGTAGACTTCGTTCGCGCTGAGCGACTTGGGCGCCTGGAAGGGCATGGCGCGGTTGATGTAGTCCCACAAGGTCGTGGCGTAATTGAGCTTGGCGCCGGTGGAGCGCACCGGGCGGTCGGTATTGAGTGAACCTACGCCGCCGGCAATCTGCATGTACTGATTGCTCTCGCCGAAGCTGCCGTGGCAGGAAGCGCATTGCGCGTCGTAGAGCACCTGCCCTTGCTCCACCGAACCACGGCCCTTGGGCAAACCCAGCCCATCGGGGCGCACGTCAATATCCCAGGCGGCGATTTCACGCGGCGTGGCGGCCCGGCCGATGCCGGAAAATTTTTGATCCGCCACAACCGGTGCGGTGTACAGGCCAACTATGGCAGCCAGTGCTATGGGCTTAATCCTGATGGGCTTAAACCTGAACATTGCTCACCTCGCCGTTGGCGGACACCAGCCAGGATTGCACGGCGTTGTTGTGATAAATCGAGCGCGTGCCGCGCACTTCGCGCAATTGGCGTATGAGCGGCTGCACGTAGCCGGTTTCGTCGATCGCGCGCGCCTGCAAGATCGCCGGCGCGCCATCCCAGACCCAGTCGCAGCGAAATCGCGTGAGACACTTGGACAACACCGGGGTCTGGAGTGTCGCTTCGCGCCAATTGCGCCCTGCGTCCGTGGACACGTCCACGCGTTTGATGGCGCCGCGCCCGGACCAGGCCAGGCCGCCAATTTCATAATAGCCGCGGTCGAGCAATACCTGCCCGCCCGAAGGCGCGGTGATGACGGACTTGCATTCTTGAATCCAGGTGTACTGGCGGTGGCTGCCATCGGGCAGCATGTCGATGTAATGTAGCGACTCCTCGCGCGTATTCCATGGCTGGTCGCCCACTTCGATGCGGCGCAACCATTTCACGCTCGACACGCCTTGCACGCCGGGCACCAGCAGGCGCAGCGGATAACCGTTTTCCGGGCGCAGCATCTCACCATTCTGGCCGTACACCACCATCACATCGGAGAGCGCCATGTCGAGCGGAATGGTGCGCGTCAGCGCCGCCGCGTCGGCACCTTCGGCGAGTATGAAATTGGCCTTCTTAGCATCCAGGCCCACATCGTCCAATAAAGTGGACAAGGCCACGCCGGTCCATTCACAGCAAGAGAGCATGCCGTGGGTGTATTGCACGGTGGGCACCGCGGCGTTACCCCATTCCATGCCGGTATTGGCACCGCACTCGATGAAATGCAGGCGCGACACCGAAGGCAGGCGCATCAGATCATCCATGGTGTAAACCTTGGGCGTGGCCACCAGGCCATGAATCATCAGCCGGTGCCGGGTGGGATCGATGTCGCGCCAACCGGCGTGGTGGCGTTCGAAATGCAGCCCACTGGGCGTGAGAATGCCAAAGAAACTTTGCAGGGGCGCGAACGCAACTGAGGAAATCGAAGTGCGCGTCAGTCCCGGACTTTCCCGGCGCTGCACGTTGGCTTCATGGCGTGAGGGCGCGCCATAGGCGCGCGAGGCTACCGGCGCGCCCAATGTCCTGGAGTGCTCGGGCAGATCCAGAATCGGGTCGGCACTGGCGGCGAGTACCGCGCCCGCCGCACCGGCACCGGATAAGACAGCGGCACCCTTGAGGAAACGCCTGCGCGCTAAATCTTCGGCCGTGAGGAAATTCTCCCTGGCTGCTTGCAAGCGCCCGCGCGGTGGAAGCTGACTCATGATGAAGCTCCCCGGCGATGCGTGCCCATGAACTTCAGAAGCGACTTTTTCAGAGGCTTGCGCGCGTCGATGCGAACGGCGATGCGTCCGCACACCACGTGGCACAGCTCCAGCAGCGTCGGGTCGGATAACTGGTAATAGACCAGATTGCGCTCCTGGCGCCGGGACAACACCCCCGCGGCGTACAAGGTGCGCAGCTGGCGTGAGACATTGGTCTGCGTCAGCGCGCATTCGCCCACAATTTCACCCACCGATTTCTCCCCGTCGCAGATACTATGCAGCACCTTGAGTCGCGTGGGCACCGCCAGCAGCTTCATGTAATCGGCGACCGATTCAAACACATCATCCATTGCGCCCATGCGCGGCTAACTCCGTATGAACATTTAACATGACCCTATGCGTCTACGCGCATGTAGTCAAGTTAGGAATGGACAAATAGCGTACTGCGTCGCGGCAATCTAACACCCACCTGAATCCAGCAATTCATTCTCAATTCGGCTGCTCGTTCATCACCGAGGGCATCCGTGTCGGTGTGGTGCAGTTTTCAAGATGAGTGGAATTTCAATGATCGCCAGCGGCAACGAAAACCCAGGGCAAAAAAAAACCGGATCATCACGATCCGGTTTTTTTCGTGGCGCGCGTTTCAGACCACGCTTTCTTCCTTGTCCTTGTCCTTAACCTGGCCGGTGGATTCGTTGAAAAGCAACTTCGTTTTGCCATCAGCATCAACATCCACCGTCACGCTGCCACCGCCCGCCAGCCTGCCGAACAATAGTTCGTCCGCCAACGCGCTGCGAATGGTGTCCTGTATCAATCTGGCCATGGGTCGCGCGCCCATCAACGGATCGAAACCGTTTTTCGACAGATAGGTCTTCAGAGCATCGGTGAAAGTCACCTCCACCTTCTTCTCGTGCAACTGCTCTTCGAGTTGCATCAGGAATTTTTCGACCACGCGCAGAATGATTTCCGGTGTCAGCGCCGCAAAAGAAATCATGGCATCCAGTCGATTGCGAAATTCCGGTGTAAACATGCGCCGGATTTCCCCCATTTCGTCACCGGCCACCCGCTGTTGGGTAAATCCCATGGTCGTCTTGGACAACTCGGACGCTCCCGCGTTGGTGGTCATGATAATGACCGTATTGCGGAAGTCCGCCTTGCGGCCGTTGTTGTCCGTCAAAGTCCCGTGATCCATGACCTGCAGCAGGATATTGAAGATATCGGGATGCGCCTTCTCGATTTCATCGAGCAGCAAAACGGAATACGGATGCTTGGCAATCTGTTCGGTGAGCAGCCCGCCCTGGTCGAATCCAACGTAGCCAGGAGGCGCCCCGATCAGGCGCGACACGGCATGCCTTTCCATGTATTCGGACATGTCGAATCGAATCAGCTCAACACCCATGGTATAGGCAAGCTGCCGGGCCACCTCCGTCTTCCCCACGCCCGTCGGCCCGGAGAACAGAAAACAACCAATCGGCTTCAGAGGATTGCCCAGTCCGCTGCGCGCCATCTTGATGGCGGCAGCCAGCACATCGATCGCCTTCTCCTGACCAAACACCACGGCTTTGAGATCGCGGTCCAGGTTTTGAAGTTTGCTTCGGTCATTGGATGACACGCTTTGCGGGGGCACCCTGGCAATTTTTGCGATGATTTCCTCGATTTCGTGTTTGCTGATCACCCGCTTCTGGCGCGATTTCGGCAGAATGCGTTGCGCGGCACCCGCCTCGTCGATTACGTCGATCGCCTTGTCCGGAAGATGGCGGTCATTGATGAAACGCGCGGACAACTCTGCAGCCGAAGTCAACGCGGATGCCGTGTACTTCACGCCATGATGCGCCTCGAAACGCGATTTGAGCCCGCGCAGAATCTCCACCGTTTCCGCCACGGACGGCTCGGTCACGTCGATTTTCTGGAATCTGCGCGAGAGCGCGTGGTCCTTCTCGAAAATTCCCCGGTATTCCGTGTAGGTAGTCGCGCCAATGCATTTCAGACTGCCCGCCGCCAATGCCGGTTTCAACAGGTTCGACGCATCGAGCGTTCCGCCCGAGGCAGCACCCGCACCGATCAAGGTATGAATTTCGTCGATGAACAGGATCGCATTCGGGTTATCGGTCAACTGTTTGAGCACCGATTTAAGACGCTGCTCGAAGTCGCCACGGTACTTGGTGCCGGCCAGCAGCGCGCCCATATCCAGTGCATAGACCTGACAGCGTCCCAGAATTTCCGGCACATCGCCCTCGATAATGCGCCGCGCCAGGCCTTCGGCAATTGCCGTTTTGCCAACCCCAGCCTCTCCCACCAGCAAGGGGTTGTTCTTGCGGCGGCGACAAAGAATCTGGATCACCCTTTCCAGCTCGCGCGCTCTGCCGATCAGCGGATCAATCTTCCCCGAAATGGCGAGTGCATTCAGATTCAATGTATATGTCTCCAGCGCGCCGCCGGCGGCCTGATCCTGCTCGGACTCCGCCTCGCTGTCTGCCTGCGGTTTGGTCGGCGCGGCCTGCGGCACTTTGGTGATTCCGTGGGATATGAAATTCACCACGTCGAGCCGCGTTACCCCCTTCTGATGCAGGAAATACACCGCGTGAGAATCCTTTTCGCCAAATATAGCAACCAGTACATTGGCACCGGTGACTTCTCTTTTCCCGGAAGACTGAACGTGCAGGATGGCGCGCTGGATCACCCTTTGAAATCCGAGCGTGGGCTGCGTATCCACCTCTTCGCCGCCAACCACCGGCGTATGTTCATTGATGAAATCAGCCAGGAGTTTGCGCAATTCCTCCACATTGGCGGCGCAGGCGCGCAAAACTTCGGCCGCCGAGGGGTTGTCCAGCATCGCCAGAAGAAGGTGCTCCACGGTGATGAATTCGTGGCGCTTCTGGCGCGCTTCCATGAACGCCATGTGCAGACTGACTTCCAGCTCCTGCGCAATCATGTTTCCTCCATCACGCACTGAAGCGGATGTTGATGCTGTCTCGAAAATTCAGTGACCTGGTCCACCTTGGTCGCCGCCACGTCTTTGGGATATACCCCACAGACTCCCATTCCTTCCCTGTGAACTTTTAGCATGATCTGAGTTGCCTGTTCCCGGGTCATCGAAAAAAAAGTCTGAAGAATTGAAACCACGAAGTCCATGGGTGTGTAATCGTCGTTCAGGAGCAAGACTTTAAAAAGAGGAGGCGCCTTAACCTTGCTCTTTTCAATTTCCAGCAACGCGTTGTCACGGTTTCCTGTTGCCATAATCTGGCTGCTTCTCTTCCCCGCATTCAACAAGTCCTAATTTTGCTTATTGTGCGGGAAAATACAAGTGCAGGATTTGTGCCCAGAAAGAGTCAGGATCCGTCAAAGACGCACTGCAACAAGCGCTTGCAGGCCTGCGACAGACATGGCTGGAAGAACAAATATTTTGCAAACCGTATCGAAGCGCAATTCCGCTGACACCGACGCAGCGTCTTGTGCCGCCAACCCTGGACGACCAGTCAGAACGCCAATCGGAGAGTCAATGCGCGCAACGCATGGACTGCCCGCCTGGAAAAGAAGCAGCGAAAACCGGGATCGCGGAAGAATATCGTACAAGCGCGTTGCGAAGTTTTCCCTCGCAAAGCGTTCGCGGAAGTTCTCAAGTACAAGACAGGGATCCCATTCGACGGCCCGCCTGCCTGCCCGGAAGGACCCGACTCATCTGCCCGCGAACGACACAAATCGACGAAACCTGCCCAAACGACGTGTCTAAAAGAGCTTCTGGCCCCTTCCGCGCATCAGGATTTCATTCTGCCGATCATGGCATCCCCGAAGCCGGAGCAGGATACTTGGGTCGCACCTGTCATCAGGCGGGCAAAGTCGTAGGTCACCACTTTGTCGAGAATCGCCGCCTCCATGGCGCGCACAATCATGTCCGACGCTTCCGTCCACCCCATGTGCCGCAACATCATTTCCGCGGACAAGATCAGCGATCCGGGATTTACATAATCCTTGCCCGCATATTTCGGTGCCGTGCCGTGCGTGGCCTCAAACATGGCGACCGAATCGCTGGTGTTTGCGCCAGGCGCAATGCCAATCCCACCGACCTGTGCGGCCAAGGCGTCAGAAATATAGTCGCCGTTCAGGTTCAGCGTGGCGATTACGTCATATTCTTCGGGACGCAACAGAATCTGCTGCAAAAAAGCATCGGCAATCACATCTTTGATGACAATGCCGCCAGGAAGTTTCATCCACGGCCCGCCGTCAACCAATTGTGCTCCGAATTCACGCTGCGCCAGTGCGTAGCCCCAGTCACGGAAGGCGCCTTCCGTGTACTTCATGATGTTACCCTTGTGAACCAGCGTGACCGACTTGCGTCCATTCGCCACGGCATACTGGATCGCCTTGCGTACCAGCCTTTCGGTACCTTCCCGTGAAACCGGCTTGATACCGATGCCCGAGGTCTGCGGGAACCGGATCTTCTTGACGCCCATTTCCTTGAGGAGGAAGTCGATCATCTTTTTCGCCGGCGCGGATTCGGCAGCCCATTCGATGCCGGCATAAATGTCTTCCGAGTTCTCCCGGAAGATCACCATGTCGGTCTTTTCCGGTTGCTTCAGCGGGCTCGGCACCCCTTTGAAATAACGCACTGGGCGCAGGCAAACGTACAAATCCAACTCCTGCCTCAAGGCGACATTGATGGAACGGATACCGCCGCCCACCGGGGTCGTCAAGGGCCCCTTGATCGACACCACGTAGTCCCTGGCCGCATGCAAAGTTTCGTCCGGCAACCAGACATTTTCGCCATAGACCTTGCAGGACTTCTCTCCGGCGAACACTTCCATCCAAACGATATTGCGTTTGCCCTGGTAGGCAATTTTCACCGCGGCATCCACCACCTTGCGCATTACAGGGGTGATATCCACGCCTGTTCCGTCGCCCTCGATAAAGGGGATGATCGGCTGCGAGGGCACCTTAAGCGTGAAGTCTTTATTGACGGTTATTTTTTCGCCTGCGGTTGGCAGCTTGATGTGCTGGTACATGTACTCGGCCTCGATTCAGCAATTGGCAATAGGTTGATGGTCAGGCAGGGTTCTCCCGCTCTGGTTCGCGATTGTAATGCACACGGCCCGGATAGCAGCGTTGCCGGAACAACGAACAACTGCGCTAACGACGCCAAAGAGCGAGTTCTTGAAAACAGCTAGACCAGTTAGCAAAGCAGATCACCCCCGGAATTCCCCGATGCAGTAGCGCCAGAAAGCAATTTGCATGGCACGAAAACCCTTCGTGACACACCATCTCGGATTATGAAAATAAGCGAGGTCGAAGTGATTAATACGCTGTTTAATATTACTATTATTTCTCTATGCATTGTTTGTTGCGGCGCCGCATCTTCGTGCGGTATGGTTCGGTTCAGAGCGGAAAGCAGAAATTGCAAGACGCTTGATCCCTATGCCCGTCTGAATGCTCGCGTGAGTGAGGCGTTACAACAAGGGAACGAGCACGTGGATCTTCGGCAGCGTCACGATCGGGGATACGGACTGGGCCCCGGTATCGAAATCTAATCCCGTACAGCGTTCTCGCGGGACATTTGAATTTTTTTGCCACTTTTCAACAAAACCAGGAGACCTGCATGAAAGGCGATCAGCACATCAGCATCATCGAAAAAGACTGGGCGGAGAATCCTCGCTGGAGGGGCATCACGCGGCCTTATAGCGCCCAGGACGTCTGCCGCCTGCGCGGGACCTTTCCCATCGAACATTCGCTCGCCAGGCGGGGCGCCGAAAAACTCTGGCGCCTGGTCAACGAAGAGCCCTTCGTCAACACGTTGGGGGCACTCACCGGTAATCAGGCCATGCAGCAGGTACGAGCAGGGCTCAAGGCGATTTACCTGTCCGGCTGGCAGGTTGCAGCCGATGCCAATTTGTCGGGGGAAATGTACCCGGATCAATCTCTGTATCCGGCCAACAGCGTTCCTGCGGTCGTCAGGAAAATCAACAGCGCTCTTATCCGCGCAGACCAGATTCATCACGCCGAAGGCAAGGATGACATTGACTGGTTCGCCCCGATCGTTGCTGATGCAGAGGCCGGATTTGGGGGCGTTTTGAATGCCTTCGAATTGATGAAATCGATGATTGAAGCTGGCGCCGCAGGTGTGCATTTCGAGGATCAGCTCGCTTCCGCCAAGAAATGCGGGCATATGGGGGGGAAAGTCTTGGTCCCCACCCAGGAGGCGGTGCAGAAACTTACTGCCGCCCGACTCGCTTCGGACATCCTCGGCGTCCCGACGGTGCTATTGGCTCGCACCGATGCGGAAGCGGCAAACCTGCTGACCGCGGACATCGATGAGAATGACAAACCCTTCTGCACCGGAGAGCGCACCGCCGAGGGATACTATCGCGTGATGAACGGCATCCAGCAGGCCATTTCACGCGGTCTTGCCTACGCCCCATATGCAGATCTGATTTGGTGCGAAACCGGCAGACCCGATTTGTCGTTTGCCAAACAGTTCGCAGAGGCCATCCGCAAGAAATATCCCGGCAAGCTGCTTGCCTACAACTGCTCGCCGTCTTTTAACTGGAAGAAAAATCTCGATGATTCGACCATCGCAAAATTCCAGCGCGAACTCGGGGCAATGGGCTACAAATTCCAGTTCATCACCCTGGCCGGATTTCATTCCCTGAACTACGGCATGTTCGAATTGGCAAAGGGTTACGCAAAGGACAACATGACGGCCTATGTGAAGCTGCAGCAGGCCGAATTTGCAGCGGAAGGCATCGGCTACACGGCCACCAAGCATCAGCGCGAAGTGGGCACGGGATACTTCGACGATGTCACCCAGGTTGTCCAGAGCGGCAACTCCTCTGTGACGGCGCTGACCGGCTCGACCGAGGCAGAACAGTTCGCCTGAAATATCTCTGCCAAGATTCCACCGCGGCGCAACAAGCATTGCTTGTTCCCGCGGTGGTTCGCATTTATCATTCTTCGGGAGCGCTTTCCACAATATGAAAATCTGACTCCAGGAGATTTGTTTTGCCACTTCCGAACATTCCATCCGGTGTGCGCATGGTTGCCAGCGCCAGGCCCGAATTCGACACCATTCTCACCTCCGAAGCGTTGACTTTCCTGGCCAGCCTGCATCGCAATTTCAACTCGCGGCGGCTGGAACTGCTGTCGCGCCGGATGGCGCGCCAGAAAGAAATCGACGCGGGCAAGTTACCCGACTTTCTGCCGGAGACGAAATACGTCCGCGAAACCGCGTGGGAGGTAGCCTCGGTGCCCAGGGATTTGCAGGACCGGCGCGTCGAAATCACTGGCCCGACGGACAGAAAGATGGTGATCAACGCGCTGAATTCCGGCGCCAACATGTTCATGGCCGACTTCGAGGATTCCTCGACACCCACCTGGGACAACCAGTTGCAGGGCCAGATCAACATGCGGGATGCCGTGAACCGGACGATTTCCTTCACCAGCCCCGAGGGCAAGCAATACCGGCTGGCGGGAAAAATTGCGACCTTGCTGGTGAGGCCCCGCGGCTGGCATCTGGCAGAAAAGCACGTCGTCGTAGATGGAGAGCCGATGTCGGGTTCGTTGTTCGACTTCGGGCTTTTTTTCTTCCATAACATTCGGGAAAGACTTCGGCAGGGGTCCGGGATCTATCTTTATCTGCCAAAAATGGAATCCCACCTCGAAGCAAGATTGTGGAACGACGTGTTCGTGTTTGCCCAGAATGCGCTCAAGGTCCCCCAGGGCTCGATCAAGGCCACGGTGCTGATCGAAACCATTCTGGCAACCTTTGAGATGGACGAGATTCTGTACGAACTGCGGGAACACTCTGCTGGCCTCAATTGCGGCCGCTGGGACTACATTTTCAGCACCATCAAGAAACTTCGCCGGCAGAGCGATTTTGTTCTCGCTGATCGCGGCCTGGTCACCATGACCAGCCCTTTCATGCGCGCCTACTCCCTGCTGCTGATCAAGACCTGTCACAAACGCGGCGCCTTTGCGATGGGAGGCATGGCGGCGCAAATCCCGATCAAGAACGACCCTTCTGCAAATGAGGCAGCGATGGCCAAAGTACGCGCCGACAAGGAGCGGGAAGCGACCGACGGCCATGACGGCACCTGGGTCGCCCATCCCGGACTGGTGGGCATCGCCAGGGAATCGTTCGATCGCGTGATGAAAACGCCCAATCAAATATCGAAACAACGCGACGATGTCCAGGTATCGGCCAAAGACCTGCTGAATTTCCTGCCCAAAGGACCCATCACGGAGCAGGGACTGAGGATCAATATCAACATTGGCATTCAGTACATGGGAGCCTGGCTGGCCGGAACCGGCTGCGTACCGATTTTCAATTTGATGGAAGATGCCGCCACGGCGGAGATTTCCCGCGCGCAGATCTGGCACTGGATTCGCAGCCCGCTCGGCAAGATCGAAGACGGCCGCAAGATCACCCGCGAAATGTTCCAGAAAATGGTGCCGGAAGAACTCAAAAAAGTCCGCGAGATTCTCGGCGAGGCGGGATACGCCGCGGGACAATACGAAAATGGGGCGCGCATGTTTGAGGAACTCACCTTGGCGGAGGACTTTGTCGAGTTCCTGACGCTGCCGGCCTACGATTACATCATCGCGCACGAAAAACACTGACAGGACGCGCATGGGGCCATTTCTTGGTAGCCCTGTGCGCTGTCGCGTGGTGTTGTTCAACAAGCCGTTCGGCGTTCTGTGCCAGTTTTCGGGAGATCAGGGTCCAACGCTGAAGAACTACATCGACGTGCCAGGGGTCTACCCTGCTGGCCGACTGGATGCCGACAGCGAAGGCTTGGTGGTGCTGACCGATCACGGACCGCTGCAACACCGCATTAGCCACCCCAACCGGCACTTGTCCAAAGTCTACTGGGTACAGGTGGATGGCGAACCCTCGGAACGGGCACTGCAGCCTCTGCGTACAGGAGTGAATTTGGGAGATTTCACCAGCCAGCCCGCCGCGGCGCGCTTGATACCTGAACCGACCGAATTGTGGGAGCGGGTTCCACCGATACGCTTTCGACGGAACCTACCCACCAGTTGGCTGGAGTTAAGCTTACGCGAAGGCAAAAACCGCCAGGTACGCCGGATGACGGCAGCCGTGGGGCATCCAACACTGCGGCTTATCCGCTACTCCGTGGGATGCTGGAACCTCGATGGCATTCGGCCAGGTGAGTACCGGCAATTGTCGGTCGAGGACATCGCGGCTTTTCTGACCTGAGTGCAATAGATCCAATGAATGAATGGACGGAATTGATGAAATTGACGGTTGCCCTGGTGGCCATCGTCGATCCCATCGCCGGCATCCCGATGTTTCTCAGCGCCACAGCATCGGAACCCTCCCCTTCGCGGCAACGCACCGCAGGCATCGTCGCGTTGACTGTGTTTTGCGTTCTGGCGGTTGCCGCCCTCATCGGTACACAAGTTCTCCGGTTCTTCGGAATCAGCATTCCCTCATTCCTGATTGGCGGCGGCATTATGTTGTTGCTTCTGGCGATTTCCATGCTGCAGGCGAAGGAAAGCGGCATGCGACAAACGCCAGACGAAGCCGTGGAAGCCGCTAACAAGGACGCGGTCGCTGTGGTGCCACTGGGCATACCGCTGCTCGCGGGCCCCGGCGCCATCAGCACCATGATTATCGCCACCCATCAGTCTCCAGGTATTCTTCATCACGTTCTGCTGCTGATTCCGGCATTCATCACCGCGCTGGCGGTATGGGCATGTTTTGTGGCTGCCAACCGGATCGCCGGCCGGCTGGGCAGGACCGGGATGAACATCATCACCCGGGTGATGGGCTTGATCATTGCCGCCATTGGCGTGGAATACATTTACCGCGGGATCATTGAGTTGTTTCCCAAACTTCTGTGAACGAAATCTGGAAACCCAATGTGACGGTTGCCGCCATCGTGCAACGCGACGGCAAATTTCTGCTGGTAGAAGAACACACCGATCTGGGACTGCGACTGAATCAACCGGCCGGTCACCTGGACGAAGGCGAATCCCTTGTCGCCGCGGCGATCCGCGAAACGCTGGAAGAAACGGGCTGGGAATTCACGCCGCAACATCTGACCGGAATTTACCGCTGGCGACGTTCGGATGCGGACATCACTTATCTGCGATTTGCGTTTTCGGGATCCTTGGGAGCGCAATCGGATCGTCCGCTCGACGTGGGTATCGTGGGTACGGTATGGCTTTCCCCTGAGCAGCTGCGCTCCAGCACGCATCGGCATCGAAGCCCGTTGGTGCTGCGATGTGTCGAGGATTTTCTGCGTGGCGCCGCCTACCCGCTCGACCTGTTGGTCGAGCCCGGCCGGGAGAATTGAACATGGAGTCAGCCAGAAAACGCGTGGTTGTGGGTATGTCAGGGGGCGTCGATTCGTCGGTCGCGGCGTGGCTGTTGAAAGAACAGGGATTCGAGGTGATCGGCCTGTTCATGAAAAACTGGGAGGACGACGACGATCAGTTTTGCACTTCGCGTCAGGATTTGGTCGACGCAGTATCAGTGGCGGACCTGATCGGGATGGAAATCGAAGCGGTGAATTTCTCTGCCGAATACAAAGACCGGGTCTTCACGAATTTCCTGTCCGAATACCAGGCCGGACGCACGCCGAACCCGGATGTATTGTGTAACGCGGAAATCAAATTCAAGGCCTTTCTGGATCACGCCCTCCATCTTGGCGCCGAGGTGATTGCCACCGGCCACTATGCCCGCGTGGAGGAATCAGACGGTCTGATCAGACTCCTGAAAGCTGCCGATCCCGCCAAGGACCAGAGTTATTTTCTGCATCGTTTGAACCAGAATCAATTGTCGAGGACGTTATTCCCGCTGGGCAATATGACAAAGCGCGAAGTCCGCGCTCTGGCCAAAAAACTGAACTTGCCGGTGCATGACAAGAAGGACTCGACGGGCATCTGCTTCATCGGAGAACGGCCGTTCCGCGAGTTCCTGAACCGTTATCTGCCAACACAGCCTGGCGACATGGTCACGCCGGAGGGCGAACAGATCGGGCGGCACATGGGCTTGATGTATTACACCATCGGACAGCGCCAGGGGCTGGGCATCGGTGGCCGGCGCGCAGGACAGGGTGAACCCTGGTTCGTCACAGGCAAGGACCTTGCCCGAAATGCACTCATCGTTGTGCAGGGTCATGAACACGCCTCGCTTTTCGGCAGAACCTTGCGTGCCACCGACGCGAGCTGGATCGCCGGGGCAGCGCCTGATCCCGGCGCGCCCTACGGCGCCAAGATCCGATACCGCCAACAGGATGCCGCCTGTGCACTGACGAGGCTGGATGCCGGGATGATAGAAATTCGATTTGCGCAACCGCAATGGGCGATCACCCCGGGACAATCGGCAGTGATCTATCAGGAAGACGTCTGCCTCGGGGGCGGCATCATTGATTTTGCGTCGCCCGAACCTCTTTCGTCGTTGCAGCCCACACCGGATGCTAAGATTGTGCCTGCCAATTTGTTCGTGAAATGATGCCAGCCAACCCACTGACAGCGCTGTCCCCGCTCGACGGACGTTATCGCAACAAGGTCGCGCCGCTGTCTGAATTTTTCAGCGAGTTTGCCTTGATCCGCTATCGGGTCCGGGTGGAAATCGAATGGCTCAAGGCACTGAGCCGTGCCGAAGCGCTCGCCGAAATCAAACCACTACCTGCAGCGCTGCTCTCCACTCTGGATAGCCTCGCCGCCGGATTTTCAGTTGCCGACGGTGAGGCGGTCAAAGCCATCGAAGGCCGGACCAACCATGATGTGAAGGCGATCGAATACTGGCTGCGGGAAAAACTCTCCACTGACGCGCCGTCAGCAGATGCCGCACGTTACATTCACTTTGCCTGCACTTCGGAAGACATCAACAACATCTGCCACGCGATGATGCTCTCGGAGTCGCGCGCAAAAGTGCTGCTGCCCGCCATCGATGCACTGATCGAAAAGCTGTCCCGATTTGCACACGCCAACGCTTCACTGGCGATGCTGTCTCGCACGCACGGGCAACCGGCCACCCCGACAACCCTGGGCAAGGAACTTGCCAACGTTGTGCACCGGCTGCGCCGCCAGCGCCGCCGTATCGCGCAGGTGCCGATGGCTGCAAAAATCAACGGCGCGGTCGGCAATTACAATGCGCACCTTGCCACCTACCCGGATTTTGACTGGGAAAAATTCTCCCGCGCCTTCGTTCAAGAACTAGGGTTCGAGTTCAATCCCTACACCACCCAGATCGAACCCCACGATTGCATCGCCGAACTTTTCGATGCGTTTCGCGGCCTGAACACAGTGCTCATCGACTTCAACCGCGATGTCTGGGGCTATATCTCAGTAGGTTATTTCCGACAGAAAATCAAGGAAGGCGAAGTCGGCTCGTCCACCATGCCGCACAAGATCAATCCGATCGATTTCGAAAACTCGGAGGGCAACCTCGGCCTGGCTAATGCCTTGTTGCACCATCTCGCGGCCAAGTTGCCGGTCTCCCGCTGGCAGCGAGACCTGACAGATTCCACGGTCCTGCGAAACATGGGCGTTGCGCTGGGTTATTGCCTGCTTGCCTACGACGCCTGCCTCAAAGGGCTCGGAAAGCTGGAATCCGACGAAAACAAAATGGCAGAAGAGCTGGACAGAAACTGGGAAGTGCTGGCCGAGCCGATCCAGACGGTCATGAAACGCCATGGCATCGAAAACGCCTATGAAGCACTGAAGGCCCTGACCCGCGGCAAATCCGGCTTGAGCCGGGAATCGTTGCATGCCTTCATCCGAGGCCTTGCCATTCCCGAAGAGGAGAAACAACGCCTGATGCGGCTGACGCCTGGGAGTTACACCGGCCTGGCTGCGGACTTGGCCAGAAGGATTTGACGCTCAGGAGGCGCGCCGCCCTCTCCACAACTCGATCAGCCCTGGCAAAATAGAGAGGAAGACAATGCCAAGGATGACCGCAGTGAGATTGTTTCTGACTATCGGCAGGTTGCCGAAAAAATAGCCTGCCCACGTCAGGGATGTCACCCAAAGAATTGCCCCCCCCACGTTGAAGGCCAGGAATCGCCGGTAATGCATGGTCCCAATGCCGGCCACAAAAGGGGCGTAGGTTCGGACAATGGGCACAAAGCGCGCAATGACGATCGTCTTGCCCCCATGCCGGGCAAAGAATGCCTGGGTTTTCTCCAGATAGGCGCGCTTGAAGAACCGCGAATCGCGAAACCCAAAAACTCTGGGCCCGAGAAAATGGCCGATCGAGTAGTTCAGAGAATCTCCGAGTACTGCGGCCAGTATCAGCAGGACGACCAACAGATTCACGTCCAGCGCACCGGATGCCGCCAAGGCGCCCGCAACAAACAGAAGCGAATCGCCGGGCAGGAACGGTGTCACCACCACCCCGGTTTCGAGGAAGACGATCAGGAACAAGATTACGTACACCCAGTTCCCGTAGTTATCGGTCAAGGTCCGGAGATGCTGATCCAGATGCAGTACCAGATCAACAAGCGCGCTCAGCAATTCCATAACTGCTTAACGCCTAGACTACCGCTTCTTCTTTTTTCTTTTCCGGCTTGATGAAGTCTTCGCGCGTCACGCCCAGCCACATCACAATCGGGCTGGCCACCAGGACCGAGGAATAGATCCCGAACAGAATACCGATCGTCAGTGCCAATGCAAAGTAGTGCAGGGTTTCGCCGCCAAAAATCAGCATCGAGGTCACCATGATCTGCGTGCTGCCGTGAGTGATGATGGTGCGAGACATCGTCTGGGTAATGGCGCCGTTGATGATTTCCGGCGTGGAGGCCTTGCGCATCTTGCGAAAACTTTCCCGAATCCGATCAAACACCACCACGGATTCGTTCACGGAGTAACCCAGAACGGCCAGCACGGCCGCTAGCACCGGCAGGGAGAATTCCCACTGGAAAAACGCGAAGAATCCCAGAATGATTACCACATCGTGCAGATTGGCAATGATGGCCGCAACACCAAACTTCCACTCGAACCGCATCGCCAGGTACACCACGATACCTATCGACACGAGCAGGAGTGCCAGCGCACCGTTTTCGGCCAGCTCTTTGCCCACCTGTGAGCCCACAAAATCGACCCGGCGCAACACGACACTCGGGTCGTCCTCGCGCAGCGCGGCGATCACAGATTCCGACAATTGCGCCCCGGTCAAAGTCTGCCTTGCGGGCAGGCGGATCAATACGGTCTGGGAGCTGCCGAAGCTCTGGACGGTCGCATCTCCCAGTTGTATCCGATCCAGCGTGTTTCGGATCTTGTCGATTTCGGCAGCGTGTCCGTAATTGACTTCCATCACCGTGCCGCCAGTAAATTCCACGCCGAGGTGCAATCCTCTGGTCATCAGAAAAAATACTGCCAGCAGAAACGTGACCAAGGAAATGACATTGAACGCCAACGCATGGCGCATAAAGGGTATGTCATTTCGAATCCGGAAAAATTCCATGTCTTTGTCCTCTGTAAAGGGCCGGCGCCGCCCTCAGGCCGTCTGCCGCTTGTACCAGTCGGTATTGCCGATGGGCAATTTTTCGAGTTTTCGCCTTGCGCCGAATATCAGATTCACCATGCCCCTGGACACCACCACGGCGCTGAACATGGAGGTCAGAATGCCAAGGCAGTGAACTACGGCAAAGCCGCGTACCGGCCCGCTCCCGAACATGAACAAGGCTACACCGGCAATCAAGGTGGTGATGTTTGAATCGAGAATGGTTGCCCACGCCCGCTCGTAACCTGCGGCAATGGCCGCCTGCGGGGTGGTGCCATTGCGCAATTCTTCCCGGATACGCTCGTTGATCAGCACGTTTGCATCGATGGCCATGCCCAACGTCAGGGCGATGGCCGCGATGCCCGGCAGGGTGAGGGTGGCCTGCAGCATGGACAGTAATGCAACCAGCAGCATCAGATTGACGGCAAGCGCAAAGACGGAAATAGCACCGAAGAACACGTAGTAGGCAATCATGAATACGGCAATGGCGATAAAACCCATCATCGTCGAGTCGAAACCCCGCTCAATGTTATCCGCGCCAAGGCTGGGGCCCACGGTTCTCTCTTCCACAATTTCCATCGGCGCAGCCAGCGCGCCGGCTCGAAGTAACAGCGCCACGTCCCGCGCTTCCGTGGTCGTCATGCTACCGCTGATCTGGACACGCCCGCCTGGAATTTCGGTCCGGATCACTGGAGCAGTAACCACCTCGCCGCGCCCCTTCTCCACCAGCACCATGGCCATGCGTTTGCCGACATTTTCGCGCGTAATCTGCTGAAAAATACTGGCACCACGACCATCCAGATTGATGTGAACTGCGGGCTCGCCTGTCTGATTGTCGAACCCGGGTTGCGCATCCGCAATCCGATCCCCCGTGAGAATCACTTCCCGCTTGAGCAGTATCGGCGTTCCTTCCCGGTCATAGAGCAACTCGTCACCGAATGGCACCTGACCGCCCACAGCAGCCTGCAAAGAGGCTGGATCGCTGCGTTCTTCGTCCAGCATGCGAACTTCCAGAGACGCGGTTCGCCCTAGAATTTCCTTTGCCTTGGCGGTGTCTTGTACCCCGGGAAGCTGGACCACCACGCGATCCGGTCCGGATTGCTGAACAATCGGCTCCGCCACGCCCAGCTCGTTGACGCGGTTCCTGAGGGTGGTGATGTTCTGTTGCAGTGCGAATTCCTGGATGCGTTTTTGCACTTCCGGCTTGAGCGCTGCGGAAATTCCTGCCTCGCCACCTGCATCGCTAGCGGTCAGCAGCAGATCCGGGATTTCCTTCTCCAGCTCGGCGAGCGCCTGATCCCGTGTTGGCAAATCGCGAAACTTCACCGTGACCACCTGGCCATTTCTCGAAATGCCTGCGTAGCGGATTTCTTTGCTTCGCAAGGTGGCCCGCACATCGGCCGCATAACGATCTGCTGCTTTGGCAAGCGCCCCTTTCATATCCACCTGAAGCAAGAAATGCACGCCGCCGCGCAAATCCAGTCCAAGATACATCGGCAGAGCATTGATGGAGGACATCCAACCCGGGGCGCTGGAGAGAAGGTTCAGCGCCACCACATAATTCTCGCCCAACGCCCCCTGAATGATGTCCTTGGCCCTTTGCTGCGTATCAGTGTCGGCAAGGCGGACTTTGATGCTTGCCGAATCAAGGAACAGGCCGGCGGGGATCACATTCGCCTTGTTCAATGCCTGCTCGACCTGTGCGAGAACAGTGGCATCGATTTTCGCCGTTGCCTTTCCCGGAGATATTTGTACGGCCGGAACTTCCGGAAAAAAGTTCGGCAAGGTGTACAAAAGTCCGATGGTCAGCGCGACAGCAATGAAAATGTATTTCCAGATCGGATAGCGATTCATAGGATTTCCAGATTCAGCCGTGGACGACGTTGCGGGACAGGTGTCCCGAAGCTGCCATCAGTCCGCGTTCTTGATGGTTCCCTTGGGCAACAGGGTGGTAATGGAGGTTTTTTGCACCCGAATTTCAACATTCGTGGCGATTTCGATCCCGACAAAATGATCGCCAACCTTGGTCACTTTTCCGAGCGCGCCGCCGGCGGTCACGACTTCGTCACCCTTTTGCAGTCCCGCCAGCATAGTGCGATGTTCCTTGGCCCGCTTGGACTGCGGACGGATCATCAAAAAATACAACAGCACAAACATGAGGATGATCGGCAAGAAGCCGAAAACATCCATTCCCTGGCTAGCCGGTGCGGCTTGGGCAAACGCGTTATTGATCAACACATAGGCTCCTTGATAGTTTTCAGGCTCGCCAGGCCGGCGATCCGAACGAGGAGGCCTGACCGAATACCTGCGGACCCGAGGGCAGTACCTAGTGCACCGGGTTCCAAAAAAGCGCGGCATTTTATCATGGCAGCGCCTGCCGGACGGCAAATATGTGCGCAAACTCAGACAAATTGCCCTGTGCAATGGCCTGACGCAGGTCCCGCATCAGTTCGTGATAATAGAAAATGTTATGGAGGGTGTTGAGGTGGGCGCCGAGAATTTCATTCACCCGCTGGAGATGATGCAGATAGGCGCGGGAAAAATGCTGGCAGGTATAACAACCGCATTCCTTGTCCAACGGGGCAAGGTCCTCGCGAAACCTGGCATTGCGCAGGCGGATCGTGCCGTTTCTGGTAAAGATCCAGCCATTGCGCGCATTTCGCGTGGGCAGGACACAATCGAACATGTCCACCCCGCTGGCAACCGCATTGACGATATCCTCCGGTTTCCCCACTCCCATCATGTAGCGTGGCGCCTCCGCCGGCAGGCTGGGCGCGGTATGGCGCAGGATTCGGAGCATGTCATCCTTCGGTTCGCCCACCGACAAACCCCCGATGGCATAGCCATCGAAACCCATTTGTGTGAGTGCCAAGACTGAAGCATCCCGGAGTTCCTCGTACATGCCGCCCTGGACAATGCCAAACAGCGCGTTGGGACTTCCGGAATGGGCCCGCTTGCTGCGTTCCGCCCATCGCAGGGACAGCCGCATCGATTCGGCAGCCCGCGTCTGGTCCGCCGGATACGGCGTGCATTCGTCGAAAATCATTGCAATATCGGAGTTAAACGTTCGCTGAATTCGCATCGATTCTTCGGGAGACAGGAAACAGGTGTCTCCGTTGACCGGGGAGCGGAATTGCACGCCTTCCTCGGCGATGCTGCGCAGCTCTCCCAGACTGAAAACCTGAAACCCACCTGAATCCGTCAAGATCGGGCTGCTCCAACCCATGAACCGATGCAGTCCTCCGTGCGCCGCGATCACTTCCAGCCCCGGACGCAGCCACAAATGGAAGGTATTGCCCAGGACGATCTGAGCGCCGGTATCCTGCAGATCCGACGGACGCATGGCCTTCACGGCGCCATAGGTACCCACGGGCATGAAGACCGGCGTTTCCACGGTCCCGTGATTCAGGATCAACCGGCCCCGTCGCGCGAGCCCATCTTTCGCAAGCACTTCAAATTTCATTGGGAGATTTCAGGTCCACCTGCCGCCGACGCGATCAATAAACATCACATCGCCATAACTGAACAACCGGTAGCCGGAAGCAATTGCGTGCCGGTAACTCCGGCGAATATTCTCCATTCCGGCAAAGGCACTCACCAGCATCATCAGAGTTGACTTTGGCAGATGAAAATTGGTTAGCAAACCATCCACGACCTTGAAGGAAAACCCGGGACGGACGAATAAGTTGGTTTCGCCACTTCCCGACCGCAGTTCGCCCAATTGCGCTGCGGATTCCAAGGCCCGTAAAGATGTGGTTCCCACTGCCACGACCCTGCCCCCTTGCATTCTCGCTCTCGCGACGGCCTCAACAGTCGCGCCAGGCACTTCGTACCATTCGCTGTGCATGACGTGTTCGTCCACGTTTTCCGTTCTGACCGGTTGAAAAGTCCCGGCACCAACATGCAAGGTGACTTTCGCGCAGATTACGCCCGACGCCTGCAATTTCTCCAGCAGCGTCGAATCGAAGTGCAGGCCCGCTGTAGGCGCGGCAACCGCGCCTGGCACGCTGGCATAAATCGTCTGGTATCGCCCTTCGTCTTCGGGCAACGGATCGCGATCAATATACGGAGGCAAGGGCACTCGCCCCACGCGATCGAGAATCTTCAAGACGTCGTCTTCGAACTCCAGTACATACAAGTCGCCCCTGCGCTCGATCACGCTCGCGCCTAAGGAGTCGCCGAATCGAATTCCCATACCTTCCTTTGCGCCGTGGCTGGCGCGCAACATTGCCAGCACCCGTTGCGGGCCGAGTATTCGCTCAATCAACACCTCCACCTTGCCCCCCGATTCCTTCATGCCAACGAGTCTGGCCTTGATGACCTTCGTATCGTTGACAACCAGGACATCCCCCGGAAAAAGGCAGTCGGGAAAATCCAAAAACCGGCAATCCTTCAAGCGCCCGGAAACTGCATTCAGTCGAAGCAATCGCGAGTCGGCACGGTTCTCCGGCGGGCTGTGCGCAATAAGTTCTTCCGGAAATTCATAGTCGAAATCCGCCAATTTCATCCGGCGCATTATATCGGGACCCCGCACGGAAATGACTTCTTGGAACTGGCAACGTCTATTTGATCTATGGACCGAAATTCCGGGATAATTGCGACCTCGTGCCGGGATGGCGGAACTGGTAGACGCACGGGACTCAAAATCCCGCGCCCCTAAAGGCGTGCCGGTTCGATTCCGGCTCCCGGCACCAAACCCGCATTTCAAGACATCCAATAACATCCACAAAGTAGCAGTTTCTCATAGGGGAAACTGTCAAAACGACGTCCAAAGCCGTCTGGGGGTATCTCGCGGTTTCCGGCAAAAAATGGGGGTATCATTGGGGGTACTTTTGATACCCCCACCTCGGAGATACCCCCAAATGCCTCTGACCGATATTCAGGTTCGCAACGCGAAGCCTGACCCTGCCCCGGTTTCACGTACATCAGATTGTTGGTAAATTTCTGATGAACGGAGGGCGAGATGGGCAAGAAGGAGCAGGTTGCAAATCGGCAGTACACCGATGAGTTCAAAATAGAGTCAGTCA
>JBJXFN010000238.1:0-25779 GCA_046155535.1 Burkholderiales bacterium | reverse complement strand
CATTGCCCGGTCACTGTTCGCTCCGGAGCGCCACTTCCACGCCTCGATTGGCCAGAACATCGGCGCGTTCGTTACCGGCATTGCCGTTGTGGCCGCGGACCCACACCCACTCGACATCGTGTTGCTGGACCGCCTCGTCGAGCCGCCTCCACAGGTCTTCGTTTTTCACTGGTTTCTTGTCAGCGGTACGCCAGCCGCGCCGCTTCCATGCGTGGATCCAGTCGGAAATACCATCGTGCACGTATTTCGAATCCGTGTGCAGACGAACCCGGCATTTTCGCTTCAAGGACTTGAGCGCTTCGATCACGGCGATGAGTTCCATCCGGTTGTTCGTGGTCAGTCGCTCTCCGCCACACAACTCTTTTTCGTTGTCACCGAATTTCAGCCAGACGCCCCAGCCGCCCGGACCGGGATTGCCTTTGCAGGCGCCGTCCGTATAGATCTCCACACGCACCTCGCCAGCACCCGTTTCCTCCACCGCGGTCACGCCTGATTGTCCAGTTTACTTCTGGCCGCCAGCGCATCGTCCGATGCGCCGGTCTTGTGCGGTACTGCGGCCAGCGCTTTTCGTCTGGCCTCGGCCGCGCGCCATTTCGGCAGGATGATTCGCATGCCCTGCACACGCTTGACCCCGTGCAGAAAATACACTCCGCCGGCAAACGGCCACCAGCGGTCCCCGGCAGATTCCATGAAAGAGAACCTCTGAAACCACTTGTGGTTCATGATGGGCGGCGCGTATGCACACATCCGTCCTCCCACCAGCTCAATTCCCAATAATGCCATCCAGTCCTTGATCCGCGGCAGATGAATGAACTCACCTCGCCAGGGGTAAATCTGCCTAGCCTTTCCCCACGTGCCGATCCGGCGCAATCCCCATAAACTCCACGGATTGAAGCCCGACAGCACAATGTGCCCCTCGGGCATCAGGATTCGTGAAACCTCGCGCAACACCTGGTGGGGGTTGGCGCTGAATTCAAGCACATGAGGCAAGACCACCAGATCCGCACTCGCGGTCTGAATGGGCAGCGCCCGCAGATCCGCGCGCATGGCCACCGGTCCCTCGCTTGCCGCCACACATCGCAACGGCATGCGATTGGCGCGCAGGAAATCGAATTCCGGCAGTCCAAGCTGAAAAGCATTGAACCCGAAAACGTCGGCCAGCTCACGATCGAAATAGGCCTGCTCGGCGGCAAGCAAGTGTGCGCCAAGCGGCGTGGTGTACCACTGGGACAAACTCGTTTGCGATGGACCGACAAACATGAAGATTCGGCATGCGATACGGTGGTGGTGCGAGTATAGCGCACGACTTCCTTACTGGAGCAGTCCACTTCTTCGCGTCGCGCACGATTTCGCGCCACCAGTTTTCGTCTGATGTTTGATGGCGTTGAGGAGTTGCAACCCCGTGTTTTTCTTGACGCTGTGTGTCCGGCTTCGATAGCATACGAACCTGCTTTGTGTTCAGACGGATGGAATGACAAAATTCTCCCCGCTTCTGGTCGGGATGTTTTTTCTCCTGACCGGCGTTTCAGTTTCCGCAGCCGAACTCCCTCCATTACTTTCGCAGCCAGAAGCGGCGATAGCAACCACACCGGTTGACAAAACGCCATTTCCGGAATCCCCCGCAGGCGCAGATTTTCGAACGACAACGGCTGACCCGTACCAAGCGCCTTCGCCTGTAGCCGAGAACGTGGCGGAAAAACCGGCGCCGGGAGCCCTGTGGCATCGCATACGTTCCGGATTCGCCATGCCGGAGATTGACAGCCCGCTAGTGGCGCGTCACCAGGCGTGGTTCCTGAATCACCCGGATTATTTTCAGCGCATGATCGAGCGCAGCCGGCTCTACCTGCATTTCATCGTCGAAGAAGTGGCTAAACGCCGCATGCCGATGGAAATTGCGTTGCTGCCGATGATTGAAAGCGCCTTCAATCCTGGGGCTTATTCGCGCGCACACGCGGTGGGCATCTGGCAGTTCATCCCCTCCACCGGACGCCGCTATGGATTGCAGCAGACCTGGTGGTATGACGGCCGCCGAGACGTCATGGCAGCCACCGGTGCCGCACTGGATTATCTGGAAAAACTGCACCGGGACTTTGGCGATTGGCAGTTGGCGCTGGCAGCCTACAACTGGGGTGAAAACGGGGTATCGCGCGCCATTGCGCGCAATCGGACCAAACACAAGCCCACCAACTATGAAAATCTTCGAATGCCTCGGGAGACCCGCAACTATCTGCCCAAGCTCCAGGCAGTCAAGAGTATTGTCGCAAATCCGGAATTGCTGAATTTTCCCCTCGAAGACGTGCCCGATCGGCCTTACTTCACCACAGTCACCACTACCAGTGCCATGGACATGAAAGTGGCGGCGCAGCTCGCGGAAATGTCCATGGAGGAATTCCGCTCCCTGAATCCTGGACACAATCGCCCCGTCATCACCTCCGACGGCTCACGCACGCTCTTGTTGCCGGTGGATAAGGCGGGAGTCTTCAGGGCCAATCTGCGGGAATACGATCAGCCGCTGGTGTCATGGCAAACCTACACGATGAAGAAAAAGGACAGTCTGGAATCGGTGGCGCGCCAGTTCGGCATCGGCACGACACACCTGAAGGAAATCAACGGGATTCATCGCCACACGAAAGTGCATCCCGGACGCGCCCTGCTGGTGCCAATGAACGACGACGATCCCGAGTCCAATATCGGAGATACCTGGAACAATCCGGAATTCCTGGCGCCCGAGCAGTTCTTCGGCGGCAAGGTGTTCTATCGAGTCCGCAATGGCGACACTCTGTATTCCATTGCACGCCGGCATCGGGTCTCCGTGGCCGCTCTTCGCGACTGGAACCGGTTACGCGGCAACCGGATTCGTGTCGGTCAAAGATTGACCCTCTACAGCACGCCAGCGCTGGCGCGCCGCTAATTATCTGCCCGGCTTGTCGGACGCGACGCCTGCGACCTGAGTCGCCGCCGCGGATCCTGGCGATTCATGGAGAAGGCATTTCACTTTGTGAGTCGCTGAGACTGCGATGGATGCAGGAAAACGTTTGCTGCACGCGGACATTGCCTGTGGACATCGCGGATGGAAATGGCAACCCGGAGGTGGGTTGGCGGCTGTGGGCAAATCTCCTTCCAGCCGGATAATTTCCCGCCGATTCCGGGGATCCAAAGTGGGCACGGCCGACAACAATGCCCGGGTATAGGGATGTTGCGGCGATCGCAGCACCTCGTCCACGCTCCCCTGTTCGACAATGCGGCCCAGATACATCACGGCGACATCGTGCGCCAGATACTCCACCACGGCCATGTTGTGTGTGATGAACAAATAACTTAATCCAAGCCGGACCTGCAAATCCTTCAACAAGTTCAGAATCTGAGCCTGTACGGAAACATCCAGCGCGCTGGTCGGTTCATCACAAACGATGAGTCGTGGTTCGACAGCCAGGGCCCGCGCAATGGCGATGCGCTGTCGCTGGCCTCCGGAAAATTCGTGGGGATAACGCAATTTCATGTCCGGCGACAATCCTACCTGTCGCAGCAGCTCATCGGCACGCAGGGACCGTTCATCGCGATCCTCACCCACGCCCAGGGCGCTCATGCCCTCTTCGAGAATATCCATGATCCGCATGCGGGGATTGAGCGATGCGTAAGGGTCCTGGAAAATAATCTGCAGTGCCTTTCGCCGCCCCCGCATCGCCGCTGGCGACAATGCGCTGATGTCCTCCCCCTCGTGGCGGATCACGCCACTGCGTGCAGGCAACAAACGCAGGAGGCCTTTGCCCACTGTGGTTTTCCCGCAGCCGGATTCCCCCACCAGAGCGAGGGTACGGCCCGCCGCGATGGATAGCGAAACCTCATCCACCGCCCTGACGTACCCCACGGTGCGCCTGAATAGCCCTCTGCGAATCGGAAAATAAATGCTCAAATCGCTGGCTTCCAGTCGCGCAGTGGTCGTGGAAGGCGTGGGGGACTCCGCGGCGATCTCAACGGTTCCAGACGTCTGGGGCAACGGCTCCACTCCCCCATTGCGTCCGGCACGTATTCCAGCTTCCGTCTTGTTTTCAGCAGTCGCGAACAAATGACAGCGCACGCCTCGCCCGGCATCCACCAAATGCCAATCAGGTTTGTTTTCCCGGCAACGCGCCCATGCGGCATCGCACCGCGCGGCAAAACGGCAGCCGCGAAATTCCTCGGCCAGGGAGGGCACGGTCCCGGCAATCGCCGCCAGTTTTTCGTGGCGGCCGGCGCGCCCGGGAATCGAGTCGAACAATTTCCTGGCGTAAGGGTGCAAGGGGTGGCGGAAAAATTCTTCGCACGTCGCAGTCTCCACAATTTCGCCGGCATACATCACCGCGACGTCGTGGGCCATCTCTGCCACCACACCCAGATCATGAGTAATCAGCAGGATCGACATGCCCATTCGTTCCTGCAAATTTCGCATCAGCTCCAGCACCTGCGCCTGGATCGTCACATCCAGCGCGGTGGTCGGCTCATCGGCGATCAACAGACTTGGTTCGCAGGCCAATGCCATGGCAATCATGACCCGCTGTTTCATGCCGCCCGACAACTGGAAGGGAAATTCCTCGATCCGGTGTCCGGGATCGGCGATGCCCACCGCATCCAGCAGTTCCAGGATTCGGGCTTCCCGATCGGCTCCGCGCAAGGCCGTATGCCGTCCGATCACTTCGCCGATCTGCGCGCCGACTGTCATCACCGGATTCAGGCAGGCAGACGGATCCTGAAAAATGCTACCGATCCGACGTCCCCGCACACCGCGCATTTGTGTTTCGGGTAGTGCCAGCAGATCGAGTCCGTCGAGCATCACGGAACCGGACATGACGCGGCCGGCATCCGGCAGCAGGCGGGCAATCGACAACGCCGTCATTGACTTGCCGCAGCCGGATTCCCCCAGCAGGGCAAAGGTGCGTCCCCGCTCGATCGACATCGACAGTCCATCTACTGCCCGCACCACTCCCTCGCTTCCCGACAACCAGGTACTGAGGTCGTTCACCTGTAGAAGCGGAGCGTTCATGCCGGAGAGATCTTGCGCGCGGCTGTCAGGCTCGCTGGATGATGCCGGACCGCAAGGTTGCGAATTCTTGGATCGAATGCATCACGCACCGCGTCCGCAAACAGGTTGGCGGCCAGCACCAGACACAGCATGAATAAGAAGGCAGCCGCCAGCGACCACCACACCATGGGCTCGCGCGCCATTTCCAGGCGCGCGGAATTGATCATCGTGCCGAAGCTGATCATGCTCGGGTCCACCCCTACGCCGATGTAGGACAACACGGCTTCTGCGAGGACCAGGCCGCTGAAATCCATGACCACGGCGATCAACACAAGGTGCATGACGTTAGGCAGGATATGCCGGCCCATGATCCGGGCGCTGCTCACACCGAAGGCTCGGGCGGCCTGAATATATTCCGCTTCTCGCAATTTGAGCGTTTCGCCGCGCAGCAGCCGGCACAGTCCTGTCCAACTGGTCACACCGAGGATCAGACACAGAACCAGCAGTTTCGCGTCGGCGCGTTGTTGCACGGTTTCAAACCAGTCCGCATGTTTGTCCATGAGGATCTGCATCATCAGCACCGACGCCGCGATCAGCAGGATGCCGGGAATCGAATGCAACGTGGTATAGATGTACTGGATCACATCGTCCACCCAGCCACGCAGGTAGCCGGCCATGATGCCCAGCCAAACCGCAAATGGCAGCATCACCAGCGTGGTCAGCGTGCCAATGACCAGGCCGGTACGGATGCTCTTGAGGGTCAGATAGAACACGTCGATGCCGACCTTGTCAGTGCCGAAGACATGATATTTCGCCGCCAGCGCCAGCAGCGGCCCCGCCACCAGGAGCAGCACCCCGCAGGTCAGTAACATTTCGCGCCAGGGAACCTCGGTTTGCCCGGTCCAGATCAGGCGCCAGGTTTCCCTCATCTCTTTGCGGTACGAGCGGGCCAGGCAGGCGGTGGCGGCGAACAACAAAAGATTCCAGGCGAGCGTGGCGATAGCGACGCCGGCCAGCATCCGGCGCAACACATCGCCGGTCCGATCCGCGATCGGATCGGCCAGGTGGCGACCACCGTGAACAAGTCGGGGATAGACCCTCGCCTGCGCTCCGCCGGGCAACTCCACGGACTCTTTTGCGAACAGGTGTGTGGCCAGCGGCGCTGAGTAGGTTTTTTCGTTTTTCGATTTGAGGGGCGCCGCAATCAGATCGAAAACCGATATCACTTCCACCGCGAAATTCACCTTGCCGCCGGCATCCGGCAGGCGCAATCGAAAATGCAGGGAATCGAGCAGGCCGATTGCGACGAAACCCGACAGCACAACAGCCGCGATCATGCCGCTGCGCGATTGCGCAACTTTGCGCCAGGGCGCCCGCAGGTGTTCCCGCCGACGCACCTGCCAGACAAACAACACAATTGCCGTGAGCAGCAGGAATATCAGCGCGTCGGTCCACAACAGCACCGGCATGAAAGGCATGCTTAATCCCCCCACTCAGGACGGACGCAAAGTCCGCAATACACGGCGTCCGGCGTCATTCCAGTCTGACCCTGGGATCCACAAGCGTGTAGGAGACATCCGTCAGGATCAGGCCGACGATGTACAGGAAGGAACCCAGGAACACCATCGCCCGGACCACAGAGAAATCCTGATTGTTGATGGCATCGATCGTATAACTGCCCAGTCCGGGTATGGCAAAAAACGATTCGGTAACGAGGCCGCCCATGAACAACATGGGAATCGCCACCACGGCTCCAGTCAGAATCGGAATCAACGCGTTTCGCAATACATGGCCGAACAGCACCTGCAACTCCGACAGGCCCTTGGCTCTGGCAGAACGCACGTAATCGCGCTGCATTTCCTCCAGGAAAATGGTCCGGTACCATCGCGCGCTGGCGCCGGCACCCCCGACGACACCGATGGCCACTGGCAATATCAGAAATTTCCATGCGTCGGTCCCGCTGGCATAGCCGGAGATGGGAACCAGATTCAGAAGTTTGCTCACCAGATACTGTCCGCCGATGATGTAGAACAGACCAGAGACCGACATCGCCAGCACGCATAGCAGGACCCCCGCAAAATCGACGTAAGTGGCACGGAAGAAGGCCATCCACAGCGCAAAGGTCACGTAGGTCAACAATCCCACAATGAAGACCGGCAACGCAATCGCCAGGCTCGGCCACATGCGTAGCCGGATCTCCCGGCCAATGCTCCGGCCATCGTCGGCATGTCCGAAATCGAACCAGAAAAGCGATACCGACTTGGCAAAAAAGATGGTGTCCGTAATTTGTGCGAACCCTGTGGCGGCAGCGTTATGCAGCAGCGGCTTGTCGTAGCCCCGCTCGACTTTCCACTTCTGAACAGCTTCCTCGGTCACTCTTTTCTGGCCAAGTTGCATGCGCGCCATGTCGTCCGGGGAGTTCACCACGAAGAACAACACAAAGGTGAGAAGATTGACGCCGATCAAAATCGGAACGGCATACAACACGCGGCGAATCAGGTAACGAATCATGCCGTCGCGCTCAGGCCGCCGCTGTGCTCCCGCCGGCGCCAGGTGCGGATGGCCGGCAGCAGCAATACGCCCACGAGCCCCGCCGCGACCGGCAGAGGCCACCACACGGGCTGGTTCCATTGCGCACGCTTCTGGTCCCGCTGAACTGGATCCAGCCGCTGATACTTCAAACTGTTGTTGGCCATCTTGTTTGGTTTGCGATTGCGCACCCAGCCATGGGCAAGTGCGTAGTCCTTGGGATGCAGGCCCCAAGCCCAGGGCGAATCGCGGCGCAGGATGCCGACCATCTGATCGATCAGAGCCTGGCGGGCAAGCCCGTTCGGCATGACCTGCATTTTCTCAAACAGCCGGTCAAATTCTGGATTCTGATAATTGGCCGTATTCTCGCCATTCTTGAGCGCCCGGGACTGCGGCCCGTGAAACAGGAAAAGAAAATTTTCGGGATCGGGGTAGTCCGCATTCCAGCCCATGATAAAAAGCTGCGCGCTGCCCTTGCGGATCTTGTCCTGAAACCGGTTGAAATCCGTATTGCGCAATACCAGTTGCAGATCGATTTTTGCGAACTGCTTGACCAGCCAGTCGGCGCGCGACTTGCCGTCTGCTCCCACCAGTGTGGCATCAAAATAAATCACCAACGGCTTGCCGCCTTCGGACGCAATGCCATTCGGGTAGCCGGCTTCAGCCAGCAGTTTTTTCGCCTGGGCAATCGACTTGCGGCGTGGATTTCCGTCCACCCAGTCGTACACCTGGGGATTCAGGCCCTCCCTCCCTTCGCGATAACCGAAGATGCCTGGCGGTATCGGTCCCTGGGCGGGAATGCCGCGTCCGTTGCGAAAAATGGAAATCATTTCCTCGAAGTCCACCGCGATGGAGATCGCCTGGCGCAACTTGCGCGCGCGCTCCGTGTAACCGCCCACAACGGGATCCAGCATGTTGAACCCGATATACGAAGTCGAGGTCGCCACCGAAGTCTGCAATGCGATACCACGACTCTCCATTTGACTGGTTAGTGCAATATCGCCGGCCCCGGTGCTCTGCACCACCTGGTCAAAGGCGTCCGAGGAGATGCCGGAAAAATCATAATAGCCTTGCAGAAATTTATTCCAGTTGGGAATGCTTTCCTTTTCCAGGCTGAACACCACCTTATCGATGAATGGCATGGTTTGCCCGGCGTCCGCCAACAATCCGGCTGCCCGGTCGACCGGCTCTCCCTCGGCAGGATAGGTTTCGGGTGAATAATTCGGGTTGCGCTCGAGCACCATCATGCGATTGGGATTGTTGACCGTCAGCATGTAAGGCCCGGTGCCCACCGGATACCAGTCAAGCGACAGATTCTTGCCGTCGGTCATGCCCTTCTGGGAATAGAATTTCTCCACCTCGTGCGGTATCGGCGCAAAAAACGGCATCGCCAGCCAGTAGAGAAACTGTGGATAAGCACCCCGAATCTTGATCCGGTAGGTGTAACGATCCAGCACGATCGCCCCTTCCAGGGGCACTGCGTTCAAATCCAGATAATCCCCCGGCGCAAGACCGCGCATCTTTTCCTGAAGCGTTTCGGAAAAGGTCTTGAGTCCCAAGATGCGTTCACTCATGAACCCGAAAATCGGCGAGTGCAGTTTCGGATGCGCCAGACGCTTGATCTGGAATACGTAGTCCTCCGCGGTCAGTTCCCGGGTGCCGGTGTGCGGAAAGTCGCGCAATTCATGAAAACCCCGAATTTGCTGCGGCGACAGGTTCAAGTAGCGCGGCCGCCCGGCGTCATCCAGCGCGAACGCCGGATGGGGCTGATACAGAATGCCGCGCCGGATGCGAATGTCGTAGATGCTGAAGGCGATTCTGTCTGGCGAAGCGCCAAGCGGCAGTGGTCGATTGTTCGCATCGAGATAGCGCGGCACCGGAATCCCCGCGGCGCCAAAGGCAACCAGCTCGTAGGGGCGGTTCAGGTAGTGATACTGCAGCGGAGGCATGTAAATCTGCGAGATGAACGTATATTCGTTCTCCGCGTACGACTGCACCGGATCCAGATGTTTTGGGCGTTCGACGAATGCCGAATAAAGCGTATTGCGGCCATCGTCCGCGGCAGGATAAGGGTTGTTCCACGGCCCTGTGCAACCGCTGGCGGCCAGTCCGCCGATCAACACGCACACCGCGATGGCATTCAGTCCTTTCACGCCGGGGAGTGTAGCCGAATTGACTGGAGGGGTGCGCCTCGCCGCCGGCCGGCTTTTCGAATCGCCCGGCCGCGATCTGCCATTGGCTATAATGCCGGTCATTTTCCGCCGCCGGGGAATTCCATGGGATTTTTGCAAGACAAAAATATTCTAGTTACCGGATTGTTGAGCAACCGGTCCATCGCTTACGGCATTTCAAAGGCCATGCACCGTGAGGGCGCGCGACTGGCGTTCAGCTACCAGGGGGAACGCATCAAGGACAGGGTAATGGAACTCGCTGCCGAATTCGGCGACTGCCCTGTATTACCTTGCGATGTAGCAAAGGATTCGGAAATTGACGCGCTCTTTGCGGGCCTGCGCGCGCATTGGACTTCGCTGGATGGCATCGTGCATTCGATAGCCTTTGCGCCGAGGGAATCCCTGGCGGGAGATTATCTGGAGTCGGTAACACGCGAAGCCTTTCAAATCGCGCATGACATCAGCTCCTACAGTTTCGCCGCGCTTGCCAAGGCCGGACTGCCGATGATGGAAGGCCGGAATGCTTCCTTGCTGACCCTGACTTATCTTGGCGCTGAGCGTTCGTTTCCAAACTACAACGTCATGGGGTTGGCCAAGGCAAGCCTGGAAGCCAATGTGCGATACATGGCGCAGAGTCTTGGCCCAAAAGGCATCCGCGTCAACGCCATTTCCGCAGGGCCGATCAAGACCCTGGCAGCCGCGGGCATCGGCAATTTCGGCAAACTTCTTTCCTTTGCGGAAAAGCAGTCGCCGCTTCGGCGTAATGTGACTATCGATGAGGTAGGCAATACTGCGGCATTTCTTTGCAGCGAACTGGCCAGTGGCATCACAGGGGAAATAACCTTTGTGGATGCCGGCTTCAATACCGCAGCACTGGCTCAGTTGGAGTAGGAAACCGGGCGGTGCACGCCCGGCGTCCCGGAATACTTTCGATCAGCGTTCCTGTTCCAGTTTCTTCTTGTCCACCTGTACGTTGGCGCGTTCGCGAAGACTGGCAAGCACAGCGATGTACTGCTCTTGACCGACCATCTGGGACAGTTGTCTTTTGAGCACCTTGGCCTGTTCCGGATCCACCGCAGTGACATCCTTGATCCCAGCAATGCGATAAATGAGCAATCCGCCCCTGGGGCCCGGCACACTCACATAGGCTGGCAATTTTGCAACGTCGGCGCCAAATATCGCTTCGGTGTCCTCCGGGCGCAGACCCTGCCTCTTCTCGAGCGTGACCGTCTGGTTCGCCGACCAATTCAGCTTCGGGGACGCGCCGCTTTTCAGTTTTTCCAAAGTCGCGCGGCCTTCTTTCTCTGCCAGTTGCGCCGCCTCCTTCTCGACCAGTTGCTGCGCAATGTCTTCCTTCACCTGATCCAACGGCAGGGCTTCTGCAGGCTTGTGCTCGAAAATCCGGGCAGACAGCATTATGCCGGGCTGAACCTCCACTGCCGGGGTATTGTGTTTTTTCTTGAGGACTTCATCGCTAAACAGCGCGGCCAGAAGTTTGTCATTGTTTAGCAGCGGGTTCGGATTGCCCCCCGTCCGCCCGATCCAGTCGCTCTTGAAGACCGGGAGCTTGAGCGCGTCGGCCGCCGGCTGGAGGCTGTCAAACTGTTCGTACACCAGATTGCCGAAGCTATCCGCTGCCTCCGCGAATTTCCTGGAAGCCCCTGTTTTGCGAATTTCCACTTCGATCTGGTCTTTGAGTTTGGCAAGTGGCTCCGCGGTTCCAGGCTTGATTGCATCGAGTCGGATCAGGTGATACCCGTATTGCGTCTCTACCGGACCGGCCAGTTCGCCCACCTTGAGCGAGAACGCCACATCGTCAAAAGGTTTCACCATCAGTCCCCGGGCGAAGAATCCCAGGTCGCCACCTTTTTCGGCAGAGCCCGGGTCTTTCGAGAACTTTCCAGCCAGCTCCGCAAACTTGGCCGGCTGCGCTTTGATCTGTTTGAGCAGATCCTCCGCCTGCATCTTGGCAGCGGACTTTTCCGCAGCACTTGCAGACGCTGAGGCCGCAATCAAGATGTGCGAAGCACGGCGCTCTTCTGCCGTCTGGTACCGGGACAGATTCGCCTGATAAAACGCCTCGATATCCTTGTCCGTTACCACGGCCTCTTGCTCCAGACCGGAAAGCGACAGCATGAGGTACTCGACCTTGACACGCTCCGGAATCTGGAAGTCGGCTTTTTGTTCCGCGTAGAATTTTTCGATCGCTGCCGGATCCGCCTTGACCTGCGCACGGAATCCTTCCGGACTGAAGAGCACCTGGCTGATCTGACGTTCCTGCTCGCGGATGCGGTACATTCTTTCGACCACGGCATCGGTGACAAAACCGGATGTCGAATAAACACTTCTGACCTGGTCAATCAGCATGTTGGAGCGGATTTGGTCCTCGAATTCCGCGGGTGACATTCCCTGCCCGCGCAGAAGTTGGCGATAACGCTCGCTCGAGAACTGCCCCTTTTCATCGCGAAAAGCTTCCACGGCGCCGATAAATTTCTGCAATTCCCCGTCAGACACTGACATCCCTTTGCCGTGTGCGTGCGCCAGCGCGACTTTCTGCTCGACAAGATCGTTGAGCACCGATTCCTTGAATTCCGGACTGTTCAGCATGGCGGGATTCGGATTGTCCCGCATCATTTCCCGCATGCGCTCCTGGGATTGGCGCAAGGCTCGCGAATATTCGATGTCCGAGATACGGCTGTCACCCACGGTGACCAGCGCACCGCTGGTGTCCGAATTTCGGAAATAGAAATCCACGCCGAATAATGCAAAGGGCGGGACGATCAGGACCAAAAGTATGATTTGCAGCCAACGCTTGTGCTTGTGGACAAATTCAAACATGTTTCAATCCAGTGTGTTTGACAAGTGCACAGGAAAATCCCCGATGCGTATCGCTTTTTCGCCCGTTCGTTCTTTAGAACGTTCAGGAATGCAAAAATGAAAAAGGCGAACTCGCGTTCGCCTTGTCTGAGGTCTGGCGGAGTGGACGGGACTCGAACCCGCGACCCCCGGCGTGACAGGCCGGTATTCTAACCAACTGAACTACCACTCCCGATTCAACACTCATTTCTTGCTTGGTGGGTGCTGAGAGGCTCGAACTCCCGACATTCGCCTTGTAAGGGCGACGCTCTACCAACTGAGCTAAGCACCCCCGTCGCAGCAGGAAGTTCCACCTTTGGCACACTTCGCGGGATATTGCTTGATGCTGCAACATGATCCCAATCCGTGCGCCAAATGCAAAGGGCACACCCCTGTGCGAGGGGCGCTAGTTTACTGCATCCTTCAATGCTTTGCCAGCGCGGAACTTGGGGACTTTCGCCGCCTTGATTTTGATCACCGCACCGGTTCGCGGATTGCGCCCGCTGCGTGCTGCACGCTTTCCAACGTAAAACGTGCCGAACCCCACCAGTGTCACCATGCCGCCTTTTTTCAACGCCGTGGTGATCGCAGCAATCGCGCCGTCCATCGCTCTCGCCGCCGCCGCCTTGGAAATGTCGGCAGACTTCGCCACCGACTCGATGATGTCGAATTTGTTCAATTGGATCCCCTTCCCCAAAAGTGACGCACCGGAATTCGGGAAACCGCGACCGCACGGTCCGAAAACGGAAATGTTTTTGTGAATTGCCTGTGCTCCGGTCCTGCTTTATATCAAGTGCAATTTCGGCGTGTCAAGAAAAGTAGCAAAAAAAACGGGAATGCGAATGCTGCATTCCCGTTGTTTCAGTTGCGGACGGTCAATGCTTCAGTGCAACCGAGGTTTCGTCTGCCTTTACGGGTGGTATGGGCACCTGCTCCGGCATCTGTGGCAAGGGCTCGGGTTTGCGTTCCAGTGCCAGCTCCAGAACCTCATCAATCCACTTCACAGGATGGATGTCCAGACGGTTCTTGATATTGTCGGGGATTTCCGCGAGGTCCTTGGTGTTTTCCTCCGGAATCAGAACCGTCTTGATGCCGCCGCGATGGGCAGCCAGCAACTTCTCCTTCAGACCGCCAATGGCAAGCACTTCGCCTCGCAGGGTGATTTCACCGGTCATTGCGACCTCGGCGCGAACCGGAATCCCGGTCAACGAAGAGACCAACGCCGTGGTCATCGCCACGCCGGCCGACGGTCCGTCCTTGGGCGTCGCACCTTCCGGAACATGCACGTGAATATCGCTCTTTTCGAAGGCGTCGTCCCGGATGCCCAGTCGCGCGGCACGAGCGCGCACGACAGAACGCGCGGCCTCGACCGATTCCTTCATGACGTCTCCCAGCGATCCGGTGCGAAGGATGTTGCCTTTGCCCGGCATCACAACGGCCTCCACTGTCAGCAGCTCCCCTCCCACTTCCGTCCAAGCCAGCCCGGTGACTTGCCCGACCTGGTTGTTTTTCTCCGCCAGACCGTAGTTGAAGCGCCGCACGCCCAGATAATGATCCAGATTGCGCGCGTTCACATTCACCCGCTTCTCGCGTTTGGTGGTCAGCAAGGACTTGACCACTTTTCTGCAGATTTTTGAAATTTCGCGTTCGAGAGAACGCACGCCCGCCTCACGCGTGTAATAACGAACGATATCGCGGATGGCACTCTCCGAAACTGCCAGCTCACCGTTCTTGAGCCCATTGTTCTTCATCTGCTTGGGCAGCAGATATCGCATCGCTATGTTGATTTTCTCGTCCTCGGTGTAACCGGACAGGCGGATCACTTCCATCCGGTCGAGGAGCGCCGCGGGGATGTTCATGGTATTGGCCGTGGCGACAAACATGACGTCGGACAAGTCATATTCAACTTCGACGTAATGGTCCACAAATTTGTCGTTCTGTTCGGGATCCAGGACTTCCAGAAGCGCGGAGGCCGGATCGCCACGAAAATCCTGTCCCATCTTGTCCACTTCGTCGAAAAGGAACAAAGGATTCCGGACGCCGACCTTGGTCATGTTCTGCAGGAGTTTCCCCGGCATCGAACCGATGTAAGTGCGCCGGTGACCGCGAATCTCCGCTTCGTCGCGGACCCCGCCAAGAGACATCCGGGTGAATTTCCGGTTCGTCGCGCGCGCGATCGATTGTCCAAGCGAAGTCTTGCCGACACCGGGGGGCCCAACAAGGCACAAAATCGGCGCCTTGAGTTTTTCCACGCGCTGCTGGACAGCCAGATATTCGACGATTCTTTCCTTGACCTTTTCGAGTCCGTAGTGGTCCTCGTCCAGTGTTTCCTGGGCTTTCACCAGATCGTTGCTGATCTTGCTTTTTTTCTTCCACGGCAGCCCGACCAACGTTTCGATGAAATTGCGAACGACTGTGGCCTCCGCCGACATCGGTGACATCAGGCGCAATTTCTTCAGTTCGGATTCGGCCTTGGTACGCGCTTCCTTTGGCATGTGTGCGCCTTTGACGCGTTTTTCCATTTCATCCAGGTCGGCGCCCTCTTCCATGTCGCCCAATTCCTTCTGGATTGCCTTGACTTGCTCGTTCAGGTAATACTCGCGCTGGCTCTTCTCCATCTGGCGCTTTACCCGGCCGCGAATCCGTCGCTCGACCTGCAGGATATCGAGTTCGGCCTCCATCAAGGACAGCAGATGATCGAGCCGCTTCTTGACTTCGAACATTTCCAGCACTGCCTGTTTCTGCTCCAGTTTAAGCGGCAAATGCGCGGCCACCGTGTCGGCAAGCCTTCCTGGCTCGTCAATACCGGACAAGGACGTGAGAATTTCAGGCGGAATCTTCTTGTTGAGTTTGACGTACTGGTCGAACTGAGTGAGCATCGCCCGGCGCATGGCCTCGACTTCGTTTGTATCCAGCGTTTCGGCCGGAATGGGCACTGCCTCCGCGGTGTAATGTGACTTCTCGTCGAATACCCCTGTTACGCGCGCGCGCTGAACACCTTCCACCAGAACCTTTACGGTGCCATCCGGAAGTTTCAACATTTGCAGAATGTTGGCGACACTGCCGATTGCGTACAAATCTTCCGGCGAAGGTTCGTCCTTGGCCGCGGATTTTTGTGCGACCAGCAAAATACTCTTGCCGGACTCCATCGCGGCTTCCAGTGCCTTGATGGACTTCGGACGTCCGACGAACAGCGGAATCACCATGTGCGGGAACACCACCACGTCCCGCAAGGGAAGCAGTGGATAGGTGACGACGTTTTCGCTAGTTTCCGTGGATTGGGTCATTTGGCACCAGTTCGATACAAGAATTTTGTGAAGATTGGGGAGCTTCCGGCCGTTTCAATCCGACCGGAGCAATTTTCTTCCCGCGGGCGATCGTATTCGCCATCCGGAAAGCGACTCACGCAGAACCGGCAACCTTTGGTTTGTCCGAATACAGCAGCATCGGACGGGTATCGCCCAGTATCATCGCCTCGTCCACCACGACTTTCTCGACGTTATTGAGTGACGGAAGGTCGTACATGATATCGAGGAGAACGTGCTCGAGGATGGAACGAAGGCCGCGCGCACCGGTACGCCGCGCCAGCGCCTTGGTGGCCACTGCCTTGAGTGCTTCGGCACGCATCTCCAGCTCTACACCCTCCATGTGAAACATGCGCTGATACTGCTTGAGCAAGGCGTTTTTGGGTTCGGTCAGGATCTGGATCAAAGCGGCTTCGTCGAGTTCATCCAGCGTCGCCACCACCGGCAGGCGCCCGACAAATTCCGGGATCAAGCCGTATTTGATCAAATCCTCCGGTTCGACACTGCGCAACACCAGTCCGATATCCTTGCGATTGTCCTTGCTTTTGACCTCGGCACCAAAACCGATGCCTCCCTTGTCGGAACGCGCCCGGATAATACGATCGAGTCCGTCGAAGGCTCCGCCACAGACGAACAGGATATTGGTCGTGTCGACCTGAACAAATTCCTGGTTGGGATGCTTGCGCCCGCCCTGCGGCGGCACCGAGGCAATGGTGCCCTCGATCAATTTCAGCAAGGCTTGTTGAACGCCTTCACCACTGACATCCCGGGTGATTGAAGGATTGTCGGACTTGCGGGAAATCTTGTCGATTTCGTCGATATAAACGATGCCACGCTGGGCTTTTTCGACATCGTAGTCGCACTTCTGAAGGAGTTTCTGGATGATGTTTTCCACATCCTCGCCGACGTAGCCGGCTTCCGTGAGCGTGGTCGCATCGGCCATGACAAACGGCACATTGAGCAGCCGCGCCAGCGTCTGGGCCAGCAGCGTCTTCCCGGAACCAGTGGGTCCAATCAGCAGAATGTTGCTTTTGGCCAGTTCTACATCGTCTTTCTTTTGAACTGTCTTCAGGCGCTTGTAGTGGTTGTATACCGCCACCGAAAGGATTTTCTTCGCAACGTCCTGGCCGATGACGTACTGGTCAAGAATGTCGCGGATCTCATGGGGTACTGGCAGATCCGACTTTGCGCCCTTGCCCGTGGTTTCCGCACGACTTTCCTCGCGGATGATGTCGTTGCACAGTTCGATGCACTCGTCGCAGATAAATACCGAAGGACCGGCAATGAGCTTTCGCACCTCGTGCTGGCTCTTGCCACAGAAGGAACAGTACAGGAGCTTTTCGCCACCAGGTTTTTCAGACATATCGCCCTTTCAAGATGCCCTTTTCCGGTTGCTTCAACTGCCTGGCCCTGTGCATGCGACTTCAGGTCGCCGACAGAGCCTCGGCCCTGCTCAACAAGACACGGTCCACCAACCCATACTTTACGGACTCTTCCGCGCTGAGGAAATTATCCCGGTCGGTATCCCGCGCAATGGCCTTGACGTCCTGGCCGGTATGTTTGGCCATCAAGTCATTCAGTCTGCCGCGAAGATACAGGATTTCGCGAGCATGAATTTCGATGTCCGACGCCTGCCCCTGAAAGCCTCCCATGGGCTGATGAATCATGACCCGAGAATTCGGCAGGGTAAACCGCTTTCCCTTCGCGCCTGCTGCGAGCAAAAACGCCCCCATGCTGGCCGCCTGGCCGACACACAGCGTGCTGACGTCAGGCTTGATGAACTGCATCGTATCGTAAATCGCCAGCCCCGCCGACACCGATCCCCCGGGAGAATTGATGTAAAAGGAAATGTCCTTTTCCGGATTCTCGGACTCCAGAAACAGAAGTTGCGCAACAATGAGGTTGGCCGTAACTTCGTTGACAGGCCCGACAAGAAATACCACCCTTTCCTTGAGCAGGCGCGAGTAGATGTCATAGGCCCGCTCGCCGCGCCCGCTTTGTTCGATGACCATCGGCACCAGGCCCAGGCCCTGTGGCTCGGAAAGCGCTCCCCAAATCGGGTTCATTGTCCACTCCCCATCAGTTCGTCAAACGGCGTCGCCTTGTCTTCCACTTTGGCGTTGGAAAGTACCCACTGCACAACGTTGTCTTCGAGCACGGTGGACTCGACTTCCCGCAGGCGTTCGGGTTGCTGGTAATACCAGCGCACGACTTCTTCGGGCTTTTCGTAACTCTGGGCATGCTCTGCCACCACGGCCTTGATCTGCTCCGGCCTGGCTTCGAGTTTTTTCGCCTTGACAGTCTCAGCAAGAATCAGCCCCAGGCTGACCCGTCGGACCGCCTCCGGCTCAAACGCCTCCCGGGGCATCGGAATCCCTTCGGTTTTCAGCCCCCGCGCCGTCAAATCCTGCCGCATGTTTTGCATCAGTCTTTCCACTTCCATGTCCAACAGCGCCTTGGGAAGTTCCACCTTGGTGGATTCAAGCAAGGCCTTCATCACCTGATCCTTGACGCGTGCAGTCGCCCGCCGCTTCACTTCACGCTCCAGATTGGCTTGAATGTCGGCCCGCATCTTTTCCGCGTTGCCATCCGCCACACCCAGCGACTTTGCGAATTCCGCGTCGATTTCCGGCAAGTGGGCCTCGCGAACCTCTTTCAGTTCCACCTCGAAGCGCGCCAGTTTGCCCGCCACTTCCTTGCCGTGATAGTCATCAGGGAATTGCATGTCGAAACTCTTTTTTTCCGCCGCATTCATCCCTATCACATTTTTTTCGAAGTCCGCGAGCAACTGACCCGCTCCCAGCAACACAAACTGGTCCGTTCCAGAACCTCCCTCAAATACTTCCCCGGCAATCGTTCCACGGTAATCGATGCGGACTTGATCACCGCCTGCGGCGGCGCGTTCCACTTTGTGGTAATGCACACGTTGTTTGCGCAGAATTTCGATTGTCTTGTCGATTTCCTCGTCTCCAATGGACACCGCAGGGCGCACAATGTTCAAACTCTGCACTTCCCCGATCGAGAGTTCCGGGTAAACCTCGAACGTGGCTGTGTATTCGAACTTGTCCACCCCATCCCCGGCCGTCTTGACCTCAAATCTCGGGAACCCGGCCACCCGCAGGTTCTTTTCCTTAACGGCCGCGCCGAAACTTTGCTGAACCGCGTCCCCCAGCACTTCCTGACGAACCTGCCCCCCGAACTGCTGCTCAACGATCTTGAGCGGCACTTTGCCGGGACGGAATCCATGCAATTTCGCTGTGCGCGCCAGATGCTTGAGCCGGGACTCCACTTCGTTGTTGACGCCCGCCAGCGGCAACGACACCGAAAGACGGCGTTCGAGGGAACTGAGGTTTTCCAATTCTGCTTGCATTTCGATCTGATCCAGGTTGGGTTGGCAGAGGGGCTTGGCCGAAGGTTGGACGGTTCTGGTGCGAAAGGAGAGACTCGAACTCTCACGCCTTTCGGCGCCAGAACCTAAATCTGGTGCGTCTACCAGTTCCGCCACTTTCGCGCTGTCCGCATTCTAATATAATGCCCCCGCAGCCGCCACCGGACTGGCCGCCTACGCAACTGTGTCCTGTGTTCAGTTTTCCTGCAACGTACCGAATTCAACCCGATGGCGGTCGATCACTACGAAAATTTTCCGGTTGCGTCCATTCTGCTGCCAAGACGGCTTCGCCGACCGGTCGAGCTGATTTACCAATTTGCCAGGCAGGCAGACGATTTTGCCGACGAAGGCGATTGGCCGCCGGAAAAACGCATGGCTGAATTGAATGCCTTTGCCGCGGAACTTGACCGTATTTCGCGAGGGGAACGGCCATTGTTGCCGCTGTTCCAGGACCTCGCGCCGGTGATTCGCCTGCATCAAATGCCCATTTCGCTGTTTCGGGACCTGCTTTCCGCGTTCGCCCAGGACGTGACCAAGACACGCTACGAAAATTTTTCCGAAGTGCTGGATTACTGCCGGCGATCCGCCAATCCGGTCGGCCAGCTTCTCCTGCATCTCTACAATGCCGCCAGTGCCCGCAATCTGGCCATGGCCGATGCCATCTGCACCAGTCTTCAACTCATCAATTTTCTGCAGGACGTGGAAATTGATTTCCGCAAGAATCGTGTCTATCTTCCCCAGCAGGAACTTGCGCAATTTGGCGTTTCGGAAACACAAATCCGCCGGCGCGATGCAGGCGGATCATGGTTGCCATTCATGACTTTCCAACTTGACCGGGCGCAACGAATGCTGCAATCCGGCGCGCCGCTTGGCAATATCCTGCCTGGTCGCATTGGCCTGGAGCTGCGCATGATCGTGATGGGCGGCTCTCGCATCATCGAGAAATTGCGCGCCGGCGGAGCGGACATCTTCCGGCACCGACCCCGTTTGACTCCACCGGACTGGGTGGGCATGTTCTGGCGCGCAGTCTTGACTCGAAAATGACCCCCGAGCAATATTGCCAGGACAAGGCCGCCCGCAGCGGATCGAGTTTCTATTACAGCTTTCTTTTTCTTGCTCCTGAGCGGCGCCGCGCGATCACCGCCCTGTATGCATTTTGCCGCGAAGTGGACGACGTCGTGGACGAATGCGCAGATACGGACATCGCACGGACAAAACTCGCATGGTGGCGAAACGAGGTTGGCGGTGCTTTCACCGGTGCCGCCCAACATCCGGTAACGCAGGCCCTGATTCCAGCGGTACGCCGCTTTGCGTTGCCTGAAGCGGATTTCCGCACCATCATCGATGGCATGGAAATGGACCTGAATTACAACCGCTACCCGGATTTCGCCACGCTGCGACTGTATTGCCATCGGGTCGCAGGCGTGGTGGGGCTGATGGCCGCCAGGATTTTCGGATTCCAGGACCCCGCAACCCTGCGCTACGCGGAACAACTCGGCCAGGCATTTCAACTGACCAACATCATCCGCGATGTCGGCGAGGACGCGCGCCGTAATCGGGTCTATTTGCCGCTCGACGAACTCGCCCGTTTCGGGATAAGCGCAACGGATGTCGTGCAGTTGCGTGAGGGAGACGCATTTCGAAAACTGATGGATTTCCAGATCGACCGCGCCAGGCAGTGTTATGACCTCGCGCTGGCTGCCCTCCCGGCCATTGACCGCAGGTCGCAGCGACCCGGCCTGGTCATGGCCGGCATCTACCGTACGTTGCTGGAAGAAATTGCCCGGGACGGCAGCCGGGTTCTAAGCCAGCGCACCTCGCTCACGCCGCTACGCAAATTGTGGATTGCATGGACGACCTGGATTTCCTCATGATGCCCGCGATGGAGAGATGGCGTTGGTAAAAATCCCCCCCAGAACCGGCACACCGCTGCCCAGGCACCCGGGAACATGACGACGCTGGCATCCCGTCTCGGCGCGCTGGCCGCGCGCAAACGCGTCGCGATTGTCGGTGGTGGTTATGCCGGCATGGCAGCCGCTACGGAACTGTCTGCGGCCGGCCTTCCGGTGGTGGTGTTTGAGACGGCCCGGGTGCTTGGAGGGCGGGCCCGTCGTGTCGATGTCGCAGGCATCCCGCTGGACAACGGCTTGCACATTTTGCTGGGCGCCTACCGGGAAACCCTGCGCCTAATAAACCTTGTGAAACGGCAAGGCGAACCCGGCGGACTGCTCTCCACGCCTCTGGAATTGTCTATCCATCCGGCATTTCACCTCAAGTCCATCCAATTACCGGCACCACTGCACCTGGCGTGGGCATTGTTGAGCGCGCGGGGATTGGCATGGCGCGACCGCGCCCAGGCGGCGCTGTTCATGACCAGCATGCGCATGCGCCGATTTATTCTGGATGAAGACTGCAGCGTGTCGGACCTGATGGCGGCGAACCATCAGCCGGACAGCGTTCGGCGTTACCTCTGGCATCCGCTATGTGTCGCCGCCCTGAACACCCTGCCAGAGCAAGCCTCCGCACAAGTGTTCCTGAATGTCTTGCGCGACAGTCTCCACGGTCGTCGCCGGGACAGCGATTTGTTGTTGCCGACCATGGATTTTTCAGCGTTGTTCCCGGAGCGTGCTGCCCGCTTTGTCCACAGCCGCGGGGGAAAGGTGCGGTTGGGTGCGACCGTCGATGCCCTGCGTATCGAGCCGGATGGATTTGCCCTCGAGCCCGATGCCGGCCGATTCAGCGACGTGATTCTGGCAGTGCCCGCGCATCGACTGGGAGCCTTGCTTGCGCCGCATCCGCGGCTTGCCCATATCCAGGCCAAAGTCGATGCATTGGAGCATCGCCCGATCTATTCAGTCTATCTCCAGTATCCGGAAACGACGCGACTGCCTTTCAACTGGGGCGGCCTAGAAGCCGAGTATTCGCAATGGGTCTTCGATCGTGGTCAACTCACCGGACAGGCCGGGTTGATCGGCGTCGTCATTTCCTCCAATGGGGCACATCAGGAACTCGACCAGGACGATCTTGCGCAACGCGTGCACACGGAGTTGCGCACGCACTTCGGCGTGCCCGACACCCTGCTTTGGCATCGCGTCATCGCTGAAAAGCGCGCAACCTTCGCTTGCACACCCGGTTTGCGCCGCCCCGAATCGGGAACACCGATTGCCGGCTTGTACCTGGCCGGGGATTTTATCCAGTCCGACTATCCCGCCACGCTGGAGGCGGCCGTGCGCAGCGGCGTGCAAGCCGCAAACTTGGTGATGCAGCGTGATTGAGCCATCGCATTATCAAGCCACGCCCGGTTTGCTTGCACATCGCGTGATACTGGTCACTGGCGCCAGCCGGGGAATTGGCCGCGTTGCAGCAATGACCTTTGCAGCATTTGGCGCCACTGTGGTTTTGCACGGACGCGACGTTGCCGGGCTCGAGTCGCTCTACGACGAAATTCTTGCGCGGGGCGGACCTCAGCCGGCCGCGATGCCGATGGACCTTGCCGTTGCGACGACGCGGGACTTCGACAGCATGGCTGGCGCCATCGAGTCCAGCCTCGGACGATTGGACGGGATCCTGCACAACGCCGCAACGTTGGAAAAACTTTCTGCACTGGAACTACAGACCGCCGAGGAATGGCAACACATGCTCCGGGTCAATCTGGTGGCACCCTTTGCCATCACTCAAGCCTGCTCCCGCCTGCTGCGGGCAGCGCCGGATGCTTCGGTCGTCCTCACGCTCGAATCCCACGGTCAGGATCCGGCGGCTTACTGGGGTGGGTATTCGGTGTCGAAAGCCGCGCTCACGACGCTGCTCAAGATCCAGACGCAGGAATGGGCCGGGCAGCCGCAACTTCGCATCAATGCAATTATTCCCGGTCCGGTCGCCTCCCCATCGCGTGCGCGAACGCACCCGGGCGAAGTTGCCGCCCTGCAGCGCCAACCCGAGTCGTTGATGCCAGCCTATTTGCTTCTCATGGGGCCGGACAGCCGCGAGATCCGCGGCACAGTGATCAGCGCTTGACTGTCAGTTCGCTCCGCACCCAGTCCGGTAGCGGTCGCGACTTGCCGTCGGCCATCGCAATCCACACCATTACCGCATCCGCTTCGGCAAAAATCACCGAGGGATCGTCCGCGCGCGTCATGCGGTGCCACATGCCAAAACTGCTGCGTCCCGGCTTGCCCACCCAGGTGGTGACCTCGAAATCCACCGGATAGACAGCGGGTTTGACGAACCGGCAAGTGATGGTCCCCAGCAGCGGCGCCTCGGACGTCGGCCGATAGTCGATCCTCATCAAATCAAACCAGGAGATACGCGCCTGCTCGAAGAACCGGAAATAGGACACGTTGTTCAGGTGCCCCAGCGCATCCATTTCCCCCCAGCGCATCGGGAAACGGTCGATGCGCACCTGCCTGCCTTGTTCTGTCATGATCGGTTCCTGGTTTTCCGCATTTGTCTTACTGGAAAGCGTTTATCATTTCGGGAACAGAGAAAGTCTAGCAGACCCCTTCACCGCAGCAGGAGAAATCACAGTGGCAGAACGAGAGTCCATGCAATATGACATCGTGATTGTCGGTGCAGGCCCGGCAGGTCTGGGCTGCGCGATCCGACTCAAACAACTGGCCGCTGAACGCAATTCAGAAATTTCCGTCTGTGTGGTGGAGAAAGGTTCCGAAGTCGGCGCGCATATTCTGTCCGGTGCGGTCATGGATCCACGCGCGCTCAATGAGTTGATTCCGGACTGGCAGGCTCGCGATGCGCCATTAAATGTGCCGGTCGGTGAAGACCGATTTCTGTTTCTTGGCGAACGGCGTTCTTTTCGCGTCCCGGATTTTCTGGTTCCCGAATGTTTCCGCAATCACGGCAATTACGTGGTCAGTCTTGGCAATGTCTGCAGATGGCTTGCCAAACAGGCCGAAGAATTGGGCGTGGAGATTTTCCCGGGATTCGCCGCCGCGGAGATTTTGTTTGATGCACAAGGCAGCGTGAGTGGCGTCGCCACCGGCGACATGGGCATTGGTCGTGATGGCGTCCCGGGACCGGCCCACCAGCGCGGCATGGCATTGGAAGCGCGTTACACCGTTTTCGCGGAAGGCTGCCGCGGGCATCTGGGCGAACAATTGCGGAAGAAATTTTCCCTGAGCAGTGGGCGCGATCCACAGGTCTATGGCATCGGCCTGAAGGAACTGTGGGAAGTCGAACCCGCGCGACACCAGGCCGGACTGGTGATTCATACGGCCGGCTGGCCGCTGGGCAACGACACCTACGGCGGTTCCTTTCTCTACCATCTGGAAGACAATCTGGTGTCGATTGGTTTTGTCGTCGGGCTGGGGTATCGCAACCCGTATTTAAGTCCTTACGAAGAATTTCAGCGCTACAAACTGCATCTGGCAATTCGTCCGTTCCTGGAAGGGGGCAAGCGCATTGCCTATGGCGCCCGTGCCATTGCGGCAGGCGGTCTGCAATCGCTTCCCAGACTCGATTTTCCGGGCGGCGTGCTGGTCGGCGATGACGCGGGATTCCTGAACGCCGCAAGAATCAAGGGCAGCCATGCGGCCATCAAGTCCGGCATGTTGGCTGCCGAGGCGGCGACCGAGGCACTGGCCGCCGGACGCCAGGCAGATGAACTGGTCGCTTATCCTGAAAAATTCCGCGCGAGCTGGTTGCACGAAGAGTTACATTGCGCACGAAATTTCAAACCCTGGATGTCCAAAGGACTCTACGCGGGAACGTTGATGGTGGGCCTCGACCAGACGATTTTCCGGGGCAAAGCGCCATGGACTTTGCACCACCGGCACGCCGATCACGAAACCTTGCAGGACAAGGACAGGGCCCGGCCGATCGCTTATCCTAAGCCAGACGGCGTATTCAGTTTTGACAGGTTATCCTCGGTATTCCTGTCGAATACCAATCACACAGAAGACCAGCCGGTGCATCTGACGCTCCGGGATGCCAGCGTGCCGGTCAAAGTCAATCTGACGCGTTATGACGCGCCGGAGCAGCGTTACTGCCCGGCCGGTGTATACGAGATTGTGCAGGAGGTAGGCGGCCCACGACTGCAAATCAATGCGCAGAACTGCGTGCACTGCAAGACTTGTGACATCAAAGACCCAACGCAAAACATCGTCTGGGTCACTCCCGAAGGCGGTGGTGGGCCGAATTATCCGAATATGTAAAAACTCCCGTGAGGAATGAACGACCTAACGCCTCAGCCCCCTACTGCTCTCTCTGCCAGGTCTGCGTGCGCCCCAGCAGGGAAACGCCGATGAATCCTCTGACATTGAGTGACTTGCCGTCCGGGGACAGGCTCATCTTGCAGCGATAGACCTTGCCGTTCTTGGGATCAAGAATCTCACCGCCACTCCAGCCATCCCCCTGCTTTTTCATGGCCCAAAGAATGGTCATGCCTACGATGGGCTGATCCTTGCGATCGCCCTTGCACTCTTTGCACAGGTGGGCCGGGTCATCACCCGGCTGATCGAACAATTTCTCCACCACACCCTGCAATTCCCCGTTGTTTTCCGTGATGACGATAATCGA